>CAUVKE010000067.1:0-6412 GCA_963552415.1 uncultured Treponema sp. | reverse complement strand
AATGCCTAATACATACCCAATCCAGTAATAATACCGCTTTTTTAACAAAAGATAGCCGAGTGCCGCGATAATGCCTGCACCTAAAACGGAAAAAATGATCAACAGTGTAATATTTTTATTACCTAAAACTTTAACTGCAAGAGAAGACCTGCGTAAAATAGTCCGCTCCCAAAGGGGCAAAAGCGTAAAAACGAGCGTACAGACCGTTGTTCCCAATAAACCGAACACATACCGAAGCGGAAGGCCGGCTATAAAGCACATAATCAAAAAAATAGGAAGATAGACGGAGGCGGTTCCAAGGTCAGGCTGCAATAAAATAAGAAACATCGGAATCACCATAATAACAGCAGCTTTGATAAACCGGCGCAATTCGTGTTCATTCTGAGACCTTGCCAAGTACCATGCAAGATATAAAATATAGATAATCTTCGTAAATTCCGAAATTTGTATACCGAAACTTCCTATGCCGATCCAGCTGGTAGCCCCTTTTACGTTTTTACCGAATAATCGAGTATACACCAACAGTAGCATCGTAAAAATGAAGATCAGCACTATACGCTCGCCTATTTTATTGTAATCATAGAGGCTTACCGCAAATAACAAAACAACCCCGGAAATAACCCAAATGAGCTGTTTAATATATTCGGAAGAAACCGATACTCCATCGGAATTTACCCCCGAAGAATAAATAAACAAAATACCGATAACGGATAAGCCGATAACAGCCAAAAAGAGTAAATAATCAAAGTTGGTAATATTTCGAATGCTCATTCTTGTCTTACCCTTACAGCCGGTAAAAAGCGCTTACCACCGAGAGCCTCAACCGCTTCTTCATACGTTTGATCTGCAAAGATGCCCTGAAAGATAATATTCGCGGCATAAGGCGCCCACCACTCCCATTTGTTTTGCGCTTCAACCAATACTACCACTATCACAGCGTCTTCTGCCGGAGCATTATACGGCCCGTAAGCCGCCATCCATGAATGCCAGTGATCCGCAAGACCAACTTCTGCAGTACCGGTTTTTCCTGCAAGCTGTACGATTTTATTACGCATTGGGTATTGCGCCGTTCCGTCCGTAATGGTATACCGCATATCTGCCCGCACCTGTGCGAATACATCCACCGGAATATCGCTTTGTTTTAAAATTTCCGGTTTTTTTTCATATACAAGCTCATTTGTACCGGGTGCACGGACTTCTTTTAACAAATGCGGTTTATAAATTACGCCGCCGTTAACAACCATTGCAACCATATTTGCCACCTGTAAAGGAGAAGCCAGCATAAAGCCTTGTCCGATGGCCATATTCATCGTGTCTCCTCCAAGCCATTTTTCATGGAATTGTCGTTCCTTCCATACGGGATTAGGCACTTGACCGACTGCTTGACTCGGTAAATCGATTTCAGCAGACTTACCGTACCCAAAGCCGCGGACATAATCGACCATCTTATCGATACCGAGATTATCGCGGCATACCGTCCAATAATAAATATCGCACGATTGCGCAAGCGCATTTCGCAAATCCAAATACCCATGCCCATAACGCTGGTGGCAACGGAATAAGTGATTACCGTATTCTACTTTACCGGAGCATTGTACTTTTTTTTCGGGCGGAAAAGCCTTCTCTGCAAGAATCGCGGTGGACATCGCAATTTTAAAGGTCGAAGCGGGAGGATAGCTTGCATTAACAGCCCTATTCAATAGCGGATTACGGGGGTCATGCAACACCTGTACATACATCTCATTGCCGTTATCATTCAAAAAAAGGTTGGAATCAAAAGAGGGATACGAAACCAGCGCAAGAATTTCTCCTGTTGCAGGCTTCAGCACAACGGCTGCCCCAATACGTTGGCCGAGCGCATCTTCCGCAAGCTTTTGAATTTTCCGGTCGATGGTTAAGATAAGATTGTTTCCCATTTTAGGTGGAGTAAATGCAGTATTGTTTTCAATTAAACGCCCTCTTGCATCAACCGTACGGTATTCGCTGCCGTCTTCTCCACGTAACCACTCATCATAGTATTTTTCGATACCAGCCTTACCGATTGAAGTATTCGCGGTATACCCCTTGTTATAGAAAGTCTTGAGTTCTTCTTTTGTTATATCACCGACATAACCGAGAATATGGGAAAACGATCCCGTTTCAACATAATTACGCACCGGCTTTGAATGCCACGAAACGCCCGGGAGTTCGTCGATATTTTCTGCAAGAGAGGTAATGACTTCATACGGAAGATTAGAGCGTATCTCAATACTTTGAAAGGAACTCCGCTTTGCCGGTAATTTCTTTTCAATTTCTGCAACGGGAATTTGCAGAATATTTGCAAGACGAGCGATAACCGTCGAAAATGCCTTTTTCGGAATTTCTCCCGGCGTTACCGACACGGCAAAGGTATTGGTATTAAGCACCATCGGGATATTCGCATTACGGTCAAAGATTTCCCCGCGCTGTGCAGGAATACGTTCAGAACGCTGGGATATTGTTTGAGACTGTTTTCTAAACCGATCGCCTTGAACAATCTGCATCGAAAACAATCGAAAAAGATATATCACTAAAATAAAGAAAACAAAGACACTAAAAAATTTCAGCCGTCTATCAACTTGTTGAAAATCTTGCCCATACATGGAACTCATAACTCCCGTATTTCAAATGCATTCGGGAATGCACCGAGTAACGCAAATAGCAGCGGAGCACATAAGGCGTTTTCAGCAATTTCAATCCAAAACGGTACGGCAAATAGAGCATATACTTGAATGCTCTGTCCGAACAATACATTGAGGATAAAAAGAATACCCGCCTTTAAAAATGTTGCCGAAAGTCCGAGTACGAGCGGAAAAAAGAAGCGCCGCACATTATATTTTCCGTACAACATACCATAAAGAAATCCGAGTACGGTAAACACAAATGAATGGAGTCCCATCGGCGCTAACGAAAGAAAATCAAAAATAAGTCCGGAAAAAAATCCCGCCGTAATACCGGCAAGGGTTCCGTTATACAGCGCAATATACATCACGAGAATTAAAATTAAATCCGGTAGCGCCGGTAAGAATTGAATATGGGACAGAATAGCGGTCTCAAACACCCCGAGTAAAAAGGCTGCTGTAATCGTCCACAGAATAACTTTTCTCACTGTGCCGCCTCCCCATCGGAGCCCGATAAGCTTAACACGAATACATAGTCGAGCCGGGAGAAATCGATAATCGGCTGTACGGCTAACTCAAGGTAGGTTTCATAATCATGCACTTTAATACCGGTTACAATACCGATGGGACTGTCTCTAGGGAATAGGTTATTTTCACCCGAAGAAAGAATTCTATCGCCGATAGCAATCTCGTCTTTTGCCCGTTTTTGAACGTACTTCATAATAAGCGGGAGATCGGCAGTTCCCTGTCCGTTGATCAAACCCCGGTGCTTTGTTGTTTGAACGGAGGCGGCAACATAACATTGATAATCATATATTGGGATAATCATACTGCTATCGCGGCCGGTTTGTACGATTTTTCCTACCAAACCGACATTGCTACCTTGGAATGCCAATACCGGCATATTCTTACGCACGCCGTGCCTTGTTCCGCGGTTAATGATAATACCGGAATAGAGGTTATCGGGATCAAATCCGATAACCTGCGCAGGGATATTCTTATAGGTAATCGTGTCCGCAAAGCCGAGTAATTCCTTTAACTCTCTATTTTCACGGCGGATGTCGGCATTTGACCGCTGCAAAAGCTCATAATCTTTAAGTTTTTCGCTCAAAGCCGCATACTTCGAACGCAGCTCCGCAAGCTCCCGCACAGCCGATACCGCGTCCGTCACAAATGATGATATTGAGTGTACGGCATTTTCCGTCCCTGCAGCCACCGAAAAGCCAACCGATTTAAAATCGACGATAAATCGACCACCGGAGAACGTCAGCAACACTGAAGATATGATAAGCAGCAAGATCAATAAAAAAACATCAAGCTTTATTTTAAATGAAAATTTCCTTTTCATTGGACTAACGGTTTAAACTCTCATACAAACTGCGGTTACCCGACATATCCTTATACACGTCATAATATAAACCTGCACCGATCGCCACGCAGTCCATAGGGTTCTCGGCAAGGATAACAGGAACATGGGTTTCTTTCGAGATGAGCTTAGGCAAACCTTTCAACAGGGATCCGCCTCCGGTCATAACGATACCCCGCTCTACGATGTCCGCAGCCAGTTCGGGCGGCGTCTGTGCGAGTGTTGTTTTTATTTCTTCTACAATTTGAGTAATCGGCTCCCTCAGCGCCTCGCGCACCTCTACCGAATCGATTTCGAGGCGGCGGGGAAGACCGGTAATCGCATCGGTACCCTTGATTTCTACCCGTTCCATATTTTTTTCAGGGAATGCGTTACCGATTTCAATTTTAAGGCGCTCGGCGGTCTGCTCTCCGATGATGAGGTTGTGCACGGATCGGATATGTTTAATAATAGCCTGATCGAATTCGTCGCCGCCGACACGGATGGCATTGGTAACAACCATACCGAGCAGGGAGATAACCGATACTTCTGTCGTACCGCCGCCGATATCGCATACCATATTACCGGCAGGTTCGGTTATCGGGATTTGAGCGCCGATAGCCGCTGCAAGCGATTCTTCAAGAACCTCGACACTGCCTGCTCCCGCTTTTAAGGCGCTTTCGTGCACGGCACTGCTTTCCACGTCGGTGATACAGCTCGGAATTCCGATAACCATACGAGGCTTAATGAGCCTATGGCGCGGCAAAATCTTGGAAATAAAGTACCGGATCATTTTCTCCGTCGTATCCTTATCTGCAATAACACCGTCTTTCAGTGGCCGTATGGCGATAATATTACCCGGCGTCCTCCACAGCATCCGTTTAGCTTCGGCGCCGACCGCCACGACCGATTTTGTTCCGCGTTCTACGGCAACAACCGAAGGTTCATTAACGACAATTCCTTTTCCTTTTATATAGATAATAGTATTACAGGTTCCTAAATCGATGCCGATATCGGCAGAAAATCTTTTAAAAAAGCCCATACTTCCAACCTTCCTCCTGTCTTATTTTATATTTAATTTTGCACGCGTTTCCGCATGTATGGGATTAAGCCGTATTGCAGAGCGCCACTCATAACGAGCCTTAATCATATCCCCCTGCATCTCATGGAGCAGCCCAATACCATAGTGCGCATCCGCAGAATTGACATCTTTTTCAAGTACAAGCTTGAACTGCTCCAAAGCATCTTCCGGTTTATTTTCCTCTAAAAAGAGAAGCCCAAGCTGATTTCTGCACCGTACTTCCAACACGGCATTACCGGTTTTTTTAATGGTTTCAAAAAAATAGAGCTTTGCATTTTGTATATCCCCCTTTTTTTTATAATTTTCCGCCACAGCATACAGCACAAAGTCTGAAGGAGTTGCCGCAAGTGCTTGCGTAAAGGCCTCTATCGCCTTATCGGTATCTCCTAATAAAGAAGCCGCCATACCGCGAAATTCCGACAAATCACTTGCCTTGATGCCGCCGGTATATGCTTCATCCAAATACTTCACTGCAAGATCGGCATAATAATAGCCTTGTTGATAATAGGCCTTCCCGAGTACATACGCAATTTTCGGAATATCTTTATCTTTCGTCAGATACAGGGCGCGGCGCAAATGCACAACAGCTGCCGTAAGATAATCGGCGCCGACGGATAAATCGGTCTGCTCTGCAAAAAGGTAATACGCTGCAAACCCGTGCAGTGCAAGCGCAGTTCCGTCCATCGGACGCTTCTCTAAAATTTGAGCGGTTTTTGCATACACGCCCGCATAATCTTTATTTTCCCACTGAGTATATACCGTACGCATCGACGGTATATGGAAATAACGCGCCCGATAAACAGTAAAAAAGAAAAAAGCACCAGCAACGATAAGCGCAACACACAAAAAAAGAACGACATATCTTCCGATATGCGTTTTTGGGGAATGCTGTGTCTTACCGTGAGACCTTTTCATACGTTCCTAATTAATGTCCTTCATAACGGAATCTATCCGAATCAATAAAAAATAGAGAGCCATAAGCCGGATTCTGTCTGCGAACAGGGTAACCATCTATCTTATTGCTGCATTGCTGCAGCAATTTCCGCAATCAACCCGTAAATAGAGGATCGGATATCCTTTACTATTCAATCTTGCTCCTAATGAGGCTTGCACTGCCGCCCCGTTACCGGAAAGCGCGGTGGGCTCTTACCCCGCCTTTTCACCCTTACCGTTTTACCGGCGGTTTATTTTCTGTTGCGCTGTCTGTCGCCTGCATTTTACAACACAAACGCCCGGCCGTTAACCGGCATCATTTCCGAAGGAGTCCGGACTTTCCTCCGTAGTCACGGCGGTTACCGACTCTCTATTCTATAATATACCGTTAATCTTCACTGTTGTCCGATTCCC
>CAUVKE010000066.1:0-6482 GCA_963552415.1 uncultured Treponema sp. | reverse complement strand
CTTCCGGAAAGGGAGCCGCGCTGCATTCTTTATACCGCAGTTGTAAATCAGCCGCCGCTGCCGCCCGTTCGTCTATTTGCTTTTGATAATTTGTATACGAAGCCTCCGCACCGGCGAGCGCCGTCTGCGCTTTTTCTTTTTCGTGCTGTAGTTTTGCTGCGCTCCGTTTTGCCGCTTCTATCCGCTCGTCAAAGCTGAACGCACTTTGTGCAGCTTCTTGAGCCGGTGCGGGGTGATGTACCGAACCGCAGACGGGGCAGGGACTTCCTTCTTCGAGATGTTCTGCAAGCGCCGCCGCTGCACGCTGCCGTTCCGCCGCTTTTTTTTCTTCTTCTATTCTATCGATCTGTTCCGTTTGAATATCACAGTCGCGGGCGATCGTCGTAAGCTGTGTCCGCGCATTATCCGCAGCCTGCGCATAGCTGTGCAAAAAGGTAGCAAGCTGCTCCTGTTTGCATAACATATCGTGCAGCTGTTTTTCCATGTCGAGCCGGGTTTGCAGGCTGCGGTAGGCATGTTCCCGCTCGTCAAGCGCATCGACGGCGGGAGCAAGGACGGCGGTTTTTTCCGTAACGGTGGTGAGCTGCGCTTCGATGCGTTGCAGTTGCGCTTGGGCGGCGGCGGCGGCGCGTTTCAGGTTATCTTCTTCGGCTTGTTCCGCTCCGATTTCCTGTTCCAACACGGCGGCTTTCCGCAAGGAATCGATGACGGCATAGAGGCTGTCCCGCTGCTGCTCTTTTGCGGTGATCTCGTTGTGCCGTTCCTGCAAAGCGTCCATACGGGCGGTCAGTTCTTCCATGCGCTCCCGTTTTTCTCGTATCTGCCGCTCGTCCGCCGCACATGCTGCTTCCAATTCAAGGAGCTGATTGAGTTGAATGGTAAGCGGTGCCGCCCGCTGCGCTTTTTCGATCTTCGCTTTTAAATTGCGGATATCCTCTTCGCGGATGCGGCATGCTTTCAGCTCTTCGGTAACCCGCTCCAGCTCTTTCCGCTTCTCTGCAAGTATTTTTTCCTGCTCAAGCTCGGTGTTCTTTGTCTGTAAGGCGGTCAAGACGCCGCCGTGTTCATCCCTGATACGGTCAATTTCGTTCAGCAGCTCCGCGCGGTCGCTCTCGTAGCGGTGGTACACAAAGCGGGTATGCAGGGTTTCAAGGTTTGCTTCTATTGTATGCGCTTCCTGCTGCAGCGTGTCTGCGCGGAGCTTCGCTTCCTGCATCAAATCCGAGTACCGTTTGATAGGAAACAAGTGCATGAGCGTCTCTTTTTTATCGCTCGACTGCGCCCGCAAAAACTGCGCAAATTCTCCCTGCGGCAAAAGGACGATGCGGCTGAACTCTTTGTCGGAAAGTTTAATCAGATTTTGGATTGAAGCATCGGTTTCCCGCTTGTTCGTCGATGAGCGGTTTTCCCAGCTGCCGTTTTCGTAGCATTCGAGGGAGACTTCTTCCGGTGTTTCCAGTTTCCGGCCTTCTTTGGTATACGGCAGCTGCCGTTTGATTCGGTACAGCTGCGCTCCGATAAAAAAGGTGAGTATGACATCGGAAACTGCGTAGTCGTCCGCAAAGTGGCTCCGCAAATTCCGCATAACGCCCGATCTACCGCCGAGCGGTTTTCCGTAGAAGGCGTAGGAAATGGCGTCAAAGAGCGTGGTCTTTCCGGCGCCGGTTTGTCCGTAAATTAAAAAGAGGGAGCCGAGGCTGTCAAAGTTGACGGTATGCTCGCCGGTAAAAGGGCCGATGTTGTGCAGTATCAGTTCTTTAGGTCTCATCAATAGCCTCTTTGCAGAGCTGTTCAAAAAGCTCCTGCTTCATTTGGTTCGACTCGCCGTTAATAACGATTTCAAACCGGCTAAAATTTTCGGCTAACGTGAGCGGGTCTTCAGCCGTCCGTTCCCGGAGTGTCAGCTGTTCTTCCCCATCCTGCTGTTCCCGATTCATAAAACTCTTTTGCCGGATACTCAGCAAAAACGGAAATTTTTGCCGCAGCAGCTGCATCGGGTGCACAATGACTTCGGCATCGTTCAGGGTGATTTCCAGATAGCAGCCGCTCCATTCGTCGTAGCGGTTTCCGGTAAAAAACTCTTCAAAATTGCCTTCCAGCCGTTTAAGCGGGCGTTCGGAAATGATGGGTATCCGTTCAATGTTGAGCGGAGCCTTTGCGCTGTCTATAACAGGCTGTAAGTTCTCCGTATCAAACAGTTCCGTGCGGGAGTTCGTTATTTCCGCATCGAAAAGCTCCGCATGAGCTTTAGTCGTTTCAGTATCGAAGAGTTCCGCACTAACTTTCGCTTTGTTTTGCTTTCCGGCGGTATTTTGTTTCGGTGCACAGTCGATATCTATCGAAATAACGCACTTTGCATCCTCCGATTCATCAAAGGAGTAGGGGAGGGGAGAACCCGAATAATACATTCTGTCGGTTATCCGTTGGCAGCGGTGCAAGTGTCCGAGCGCAACATAATCGAAAAAAGAAAAAAGGTCGGGATTGACATATTCGGCGGTACCGATAAAGGTGCGCTCGCTGGAGGAACTCTGCCCGCCGATGGTAAAAAGGTGCGCCGCTAACAGTGCGGGTATATTCGGCCGTACCGCTTGTTTCAGTATGTGCGACGCAACCACCGCCATTTCCGCTTGCGAATCACCCGCGGCGCGGCACACTTCTTTTTTTTCTTCCGAAAAGGCGCCGAAGTTTAAAAACGGGAGCAGGTATACCGCAAGTTTTTCTTCACCCTTGGTAAGAATCACCGGATCGGTAAGTCTGCTTGTATCCTGCGCAATATAGATGCGCTGGTTTTGCAGTATCTCGCGGGCAAAGGCGAGCCGCTGCGCGGAGTCGTGGTTACCGGGAATGATAAACACCGCCGTATCGGGACAATCCTCCCGTATCCGTGCAAGGAACCGGCTGAAAAGCGAAACCGCCTCCGCCGAAGGAATGGCGCGGTCATACACATCACCTGCGATAATCAGCGCTGCATAGTCGTCCCGTGTAAGGATATCATGAATATCGTTCAGCATTTTTTCTTGCACACCAAGCAGCGGCGTTTCGTGCAGCGTCTTTCCCAAATGCAGGTCGGCGGTATGGAGCAGTTTCATCCTTGCTACTGTATGACTAATAGGCTGTTCTGTAAAGGGGCGGGATAATTCATACTTCACAATTAAAAATAATATTTTAAGATGTTGCGTTATAGGTAAAAGTCGTCTATCTTATTAAGCAAGCGGAGGTTTAAAATGCCGGAGATTTCACGATTTTATGGGATTGTCATAAAAATGTTCTTCAAACCCAAGGAACATGAACCTTCTCATATCCATGCCTTGTATGGCGAATGTGTTGGTGTTTTTGATTTGAAAACACATGAAATGACAAATGGTGATTTACCATTAAAAGCTCAGAATTTAGTAAAAGAATGGTTAAACATACATGATAAAGAACTTCAAAAAATGTGGGATACTCAAACTATCGTGAAGTTAGCACCATTGGAGTAGAAATATGCTTCCAAGAATTCAATCAATTATTGATAGAAATGACTATAAATTAGAAGTTCTTTTTGATGATGGAAAACGGGTTCTTTATGATGTAAATGAAGATATAAATCAGATTCCTGACTTTAAGGATTTAACATCAATAAAAGGATTATGGAAACAATTTACACTTGATGAAAGCCGTACTTGTGTATATTGGAATGACAGAATTGATTTAGCAAGTGATTCTATCTATGAGTATGGGAAACGTATATAGTAATTTCTAATTTAGTGAAAGCTTGAGTATTAAGTCTCAGCTGATATTCCAGCCTTATTTAAGTTCAACCACCCGCGTTACGGGTGGTTGTGATTTTTGAACGATTTGTCTTACTTTTTATTAAAATACGCCGCAAAGGGATTATACTTTGTACCGTCGTCGTCCTTTCGCGGGCGGGCTTCTGCAACACGCCGTTCTGATCGGACTGCGGGCTGCCGCTCTCCGCGGTGAGCCAAGTGTTTTTCTCCCTGTACGGCAGGGGCGCCGCTGCTAGTCTTAACCGCAACGGTTTTTCCGTCCTTAGTCTTTACGGTAATCTTTTTTACTTCCGCCTTTTGCTTTGCGGTCAGCTTTCCCTGTACCCCGCTTTCGCTTTTCCGGCTGAGTGAGATACGGCGGCGCGCTTCGTCGAGTGCAATAATCCGGCCTTCTACAATATCGCCGACCTTTACCGCCTCAAGCGGGTCGGAAACAAAACTGTCGCTCATCTCGGAGATGTGCAGCAGGGCGGTTTCCTTAATACCGAGGTCAACAAAGGCGCCGAAGTCCACAACGTTTTTGATCTTGCCCTTAACGGTCATGCCGAGTTTAAGGTCTTCAAACAAGAGAACGCCCTGCTGCATAATCGGCTTGGGGCAGTCCTCACGGGGGTCGCGGTTCGGTTTTTTCAGCTCTTCGATAATGTCGCTGACTGTTTGCTCGCCGAGCTGATATTTTTCCTGCAGCTCCGTGCGCACCTCTTTGGTTACCGGTTCGTTTTTGCGTACAATCTGATAGATAACCTCCGCTGCAGGATAGTTTTCGGGGTGTACCCACGAGTTATCCAGCGGATTGGCGCTCTCCGGTATCTTTAAAAAACCGGCGCATTGTTCAAAGGTCTTAGGCCCTAAACCGCTCACGTTATGAAGTTGCTCCCGGTCGGTAAAGATGCCGGTTTTTTCGCGGTGGCTGACAATTTTTTTCGCCAATCCGCTCGTAATACCGGACACGTATTTGAGCAACGAGGCGCTTGCGGTATTCAAATTGACGCCGACATTGTTTACTACCGAACCGACAACCGCATCCAGTTCTTCTGAAAGTTTTTTCTGGTTTAAATCATGCTGATAAAGCCCGACGCCGATAGACTTGGGATCAATTTTGACGAGTTCGGCAAGGGGATCCTGCAAGCGCCGCCCGATGGAGATAGCGCCGCGGATGGTCAGATCTAAGTCGGGGAACTCCTCGCGCGCCACGTCTCCTGCGGAATAGACCGAGGCTCCGTCCTCATCAACTACCGTAAACAGTACCTCGGGGCAATGCGTTTTAATCACATCGGACACGATTTCTTGTACCTCGTGAGAGCCTGTCCCGTTGCCCACTGCGATGAGCTGTACCTTATAGTCTTTTACCGCCTTGAGCAGCGCCGCTTTTGCTTCTCCTGCCTTATGCTGATACATAACAAAAGAGCCGAGGTGCTTGCCGGTTTCGTCTAAGGCGGCGCATTTGGTGCCGGTTCTAATACCGGGGTCTACACCGAGTACGCGGGTTCCCTTAATCGGCTGCGTCATCAAAAGATGTTTTAAGTTTTCGCTAAAAATAGTAATACCGTGGGTGTCGGCATCTTCGCCTAAGTTGCTGCGGATTTCGCGCAGTACCGCAGGACTGAGCAGCCGGACAATGCCGTCTGCAATCGCTTCACTGTGGTATTTGTTGTGCTGTACCGAACGGCTCTGTACCCGAGCAACCGCTTCGTCTACATCAACATTGATTTTTACTTCCAAAACACCTTCACGCTCTCCGCGGTTGATGGCAAGCACCCGATGCGGTTTAATCTGATTCAGCGCTTCGGAATATTCCCAGTACATCTGATACACGGAGGTTTTCAGCGCTTCTTCATCCCCGATACCCTTCACCTCAAAAAGACCGGTTGCCATAAAGAAGTCATGTATCGCTTTCCGGTTTTCCGTATCCTGTGCCGTTTCTTCGGCGATAATATCGGAAGCTCCCGCAAGCGCATCCTCTACCGTCGGCACATTGAGCGTTTCGTCTTCGCAATCGGTTTTAACAAAGTCCTGCGCCCGTTTTACAAGTTCGGCCTCTTCCAATTCCTTCATTAAATCCGCTAAACCCTGCAAACCGCGTTCAACAGCCAGCATACCGCGTGTCTTTTTCTTCTTTTTAAAGGGCGCCCAAATATCTTCAAGCTCTGCCAGCGTTGATGCCTTCATAATGTTGTCATAGAGCAGCTCAGTCAGCTTTCCTGCCGCAAACACACCCCGCACAATCTCAAGCCGCCGCGTTTCCAAGTTGACGTAGGATTTAAACAATTTATCGGAATCCCGAACTTGAACTTCATCGAGCGAACCGTGCATTTCTTTACGATACCGTGAAATAAAAGGGATTGTACAACCTTCGTTGACCAATGTGATAACTGCGGAAACCTGCTGCATTCTAATGTTCAGCTCCTCCGCAACCTTTTTCATAATATCGATCTCGTTCACTACAAGACCGTCAATAAACTCTTGCGTTAATTCCATGCGGGCGAGTATAGCGGATTTTGGCTTTTTTTTAAATAGCTTTTGTAGTCTTTGCGAAAAGATTTTGAAGTATGAAGCTCACTTTTCAAGCCATTGCCGCCTCTATTCCCGGGTAAACGCATCAGACTGTTTGGTGTATATTCCCGCAGAATAACAGGGTAGTGTCTCCAGAGTTTCACCGCTTCACGGTTCAAATGGAGTCCCTACCCTATTATTCTGCGCTATGCTTGGCAT
>CAUVKE010000065.1:0-6567 GCA_963552415.1 uncultured Treponema sp. | reverse complement strand
GAAGTATACGGCGGGGCAATTCTTTCAACATGGTTTGACCGGCCGCTTTCCGCAGCGGGACGTGTGCTTATACGGACTGATGATCCGCTTGCGCCTCAAGAAATGCTGTTCTCGTTTAAAGGCTCTCCGCTCATCATACCGAACCTTGCTATCCACATGAATCGTGAGGTAAACGACGGGTATAAAATTGAACGTCAAAAAGATGTGCTGCCGTTGCTCGGTATCATCAATAAGAAATTTGAAAAAGACGGGTATCTTGTTTCGCTCATATCAAAACAGCTGCACGTACCGGTGAACGCAATCCTCGACTTTGACCTTTATCTGTACGATACACAGCCGGGAAGTTTTTGCGGTCTTTCCGATGAATTTTTTTCGACGGGAAAAATCGACAATCTCGGTATGGCCTATGCTTCCCTCGATGCGCTGATTGGGCAAGATGCTCCGTTAGACTATGTTAAAGCCGCCTGTATCTTTGATAACGAAGAAGTCGGCTCGGAAACAATGCAGGGCGCCGGAAGCCCGTTCCTTGCGGATACGCTCAAGCGGATTACGATTGCTCAGTGCGAGGCAGGTGAGCAGTGGTTTGAGCTGTTCCAGCAGCAGTTGAGCAGGTCTTTCCTTATTTCCGCGGATCAGGCGCATGCTTACCATCCCAATTATCCTGAAAAAAATGATATTACCAACTTTCCGCTTGTAAACGGCGGGCCGGTGGTAAAACTTGCCGCTTCGATGAGTTATGCGAGTGACGGCATTTCAGCAGGGATATTTAAAGACCTCTGCGCAAGAGCCGGCGTTCCGTGCCAAAACTTTGTCAACCGTTCCGATATAAAAGGCGGTTCAACCATCGGGCCGATTACGACGACAAACTTGCAGATTAAGACGGTCGATATCGGAAACCCCATCTTGTCGATGCATTCCATTCGCGAGCTGGGCGGCGTGGCGGATCAAGCGTATATTACACAAGTATTTAATCAGTATTATAAAGAGTAATAGACTTCCGGCATCCGGCGGGAACACCTAAAGGGATAGCGAAAAAGCAACTGACTGTTGAGCTATCCCTATGCGGCGTACCCTTAAGCTGTATGCTAAAAATGCCGAAATTACAAGAGAAAGGGGCTTTTGTGCGCGTTTATGCCGAATTTAAATGAAATTACCAAGTTTAGAGAAGATCTGAAAAATATTGCTCACGAAGATCAAATAACCGCTCGATGGGGTGAACGAGTCTATGATGAACTTCCTCCGCCGGATCAGGGAGAGGTTCCCGATATTGATCTTGATACCTTACTGCCTGCAACGGAGCCGGAGCAAACAGCTGCTACAGCTGATGCCGATGATAAATCTTCCGAGTCTATGTCCGCATCACAACAGGCTGCCGAACCTGTTTCCGATATGTTCGATACGGTGCCGGTAACGGATGCTCCCGATATATCGATGGATACCCCTTTCCCCACCGATACTGCTGCGGCGCCGCAAAAAACCGAAGAACCGAGCGCTAAGTCCGACGAGCCTGAAATGGTAACCGGAGATGCGTATCCCGTTGATGAAGAAGGAATGCCGGATACCTCAGACATGGATGCCTTTCTTTCTTCGTTTAATTTTGACGATATTTCCAGTGGTGACTCCGACGCTTCCGATACTGCCGAATCTACGCCTGCGGATAAACCATCCGCAGGGACTGACGATCCTTTCGACTCTGATACCGCTTTCAGTGATACCGATGTTAATGCCGACTCAGATTCTTCCGGCGATTTTGGCGAATTGGGAGAGCCCGACGGCAATATTTCGAATGATGTACCGGAGCCTTCCGAAGCAGGTGAGCTGCCTGAAGCATCTGACGATACCGCTTCCGTCAGCGATGCCGATCCGTTTAATTTTGATGATATGCTTTCGTCCTTCGATTTTGCTCCCGAACCGATAAAAACAAATGAATCTGCGCCGGCTGATGACGATACGATTCCGGAAGATGTGGAAACGTTGGATGAACATGATGAAGTACCGGCGGATGACGATATGCTTCAAGACGAGCGTATCATCCCCGATATTACTATTCCCGATATCGATTTATCGGCTTTCGATTCCTCTTCGGATGATGCTTCAAGCAATGCTGCTGTTTCCGGCGATTCGGATGAAATGGAGAAGACTTCCCATTTCGATATTCCTGATATGGGAGAAGATGGCGAAACTGCTCAATTCCCCGTATCCGATGAAGCAGCGGAGAGCGGCAGTGCTTCCAAAACATCAGATGATTTGACAAATATGGATGAACTCTCACTCTTTTCCGAAGAGAGAGATGAATCCTCGGATACTGAAATGCCTGACGAAGGGGCAGATGCTTCTTCATTTGAGTTTAGTATGGATGCTCCCGAGTCCGATTCAATCAATATTCCACCGATTTCTCAGCCCAATAACGGGTTTGACGGTATCGGTATGCAGGATAATATAGGCGATACATTTTTTACCCAACCTGATGGCGACGGAGGGGAGCAAACCGGTTTTTCTCTGGAAGAAAATCCGCTCGAAAGCAATATCAACGAAGTAGCTGACGATCAGTTCAATCTGCCCGATAACTTTAAGGATTTTTCGGCTGATACGCATTCTCAGATGTTTGATTCCGTTATCGCAAAGAGTACCGGTTCTGCTGATGAGGGCGAAACTTTAACAATATCGGATGATGACTATTTCAGATTTTTAAACAAGCTTGAATCCTTTCCTTTTAACGTGCAGCTTGCTATTCAGGACTATATTGCAAACAGTGATGACCGTCCTGAAAACAAGATGAATTTTATCCGTTTCGTATTGGAAAAAGATTCGATTAAAAAAGTTGTCGGTAAGCTTGAAAAAATACTCGATAAATCGATTCCTATTCCGCGCGGTTTTCAGCGAAAGACGGTCGAAGAGTATGAACGGGAAAAACAAACCTTCAAATATTGGTTTATGCACCGCTTCTTGCCGGTGGCGGTTATGTCTGCTATTGCGCTTATTCTGGTGTTCTGTATTTCAGTCTTATCATGGCAGTTTATCTATAAACCGATACGGTCGGAATCCTTTTATAAGACCGGTTATTCCTATCTGGAAAACGGACAGTATGAAACTGCAATAGAAAAATTCAATCGGGCAGGTGAGTATAAGCGGAAGAAAAAATGGTATTTTTCGTATGCCCGCGCCTTTAGGGCAAAAAAGCAATTTACCGCTGCGGAAAAAATGTATGTCCGCCTGATTCACGACTTTGCGAACGATAAGCAAGGCGGATTGGAATATGCCGATATGTTGAGTACCGACCTGCGTAATTACGAAAAAGCCGAAGCGGTCTTACGCCGCCGAATACTTGATCATTATGTCAATGATAAGGACGGAATGCTCGCACTCGGTGATGTGTTTATGAATTGGGCGGATGAAGAGCCTGAAAAGTACGACGAGGCGGTAAAGATTTATAGCAGGTTAATCGAACTTTACGGTGAAAACGATACCTTCCTTGTGCGGATGATGCGCTATTTTATCCGTACCGACAATCTTGCGGAAGTGCTGAATCTCAAGGATCATTTTTCTTCCCGTATAACGAAAATCGGCGCATCGGATCTTACCGAATTAAGCGGCTACTTGCTCGAAAAGCGATATAATCCTAAACCGCTTGATTCGGAAAAACTCCGCTCAAAAATCGATGATGTCCGTATGTTGCTGGAAAAAGCGGTACAGAGGGATAAGACGATGCCGGAGGCCTATTACAATTTAGGCCGCTTCTTTATCTACAATAATAAGCAGGACGGCGCAATAGAAAATTTGACCGAGGCGATTAAGCTGTTTAAAACTGCCGCTCCGATGACTGCTCGGCGTACTATCAGCTATGTGGATGCAATGCGCTTATTGGGTGAGCAGCTGGTAGATCAGAAAAAATATCTTGACGCTCAAACCCTTTATGCCGATGCACTCAGCATCTATCGAGACTATACGGCTTTTAAACCGTTGCCGCCGAACAAAGCTATCGGTAAACTCTATGCGGATTACGGCGACATCGATTACTTTATTTCGTATAATTTTGATTCGGCTTTGGACAGTTATCAGAATGCGGTAAAGGAACTGTATAATACGCCGTCGGTGAACTATCGAATCGGCTATATACATTATCAGCAGGAAAATTACCGACAGGCCATAGAAGCAATGAGCCGTGCGTATGCGGAAAAAGCGCATGATAAGAATTTACTGTATGGGTTTGGAAATGCGTTCTTTAAGCGGGGTGATTATTTTGCCGCCTTGGCTGCGTATGAAGAGCTTTTAGGGCTGCTGAATGCACAACGTTCGCGGAAAGAACAGGCTTTGTCGAATACTCGCCCTGACGATGTAGCGTTTATTGAGCGCTATATGCATACGACTAATAATTTGGGCGCAGCGCTGAGCAGATTGTCCGAGCGAACCGGCGACTCGCAGAAGAATGGGCGTGCGCTTGCATTATATGCGGAGGCAACCCGCGCATGGGACGCATTAACTAGAAATCCGCAGACGATGATCCGTGCAAAATCGGTCGGCTTGGCTTATTTGAATACCAAAAATATGCTGAATACAAAAAGTCCGTATCAATCAGAGATTTACACCGATATATCGATGATCCTCGAAAACGAAAGAGCATTGGAACAACAAGAAGACAAATAGCAAGTATGGATACGGAGATTTTGAAGTATATTATAGCCGATACGGATTCCGGTTTTACGGGGGTATTGTGCACGATTATTGAAGCGCACGGCTCTTCTCCGCGAGGGGCGGGAACGTCGATGTGGGTAACTGCGGATGCTATCCGCGGTACGGTAGGCGGCGGTATTTCCGAACATGAAGTTATCAAAAAAGCACGGGAGATGTTGAAAACAGGTGAAGCTGCCTGTATCATAAAGAAAAATCTTACTGCAGAAGAAGGTCTTGCCTGCGGAGGTTCAATCCAAGTGTATCTTGAAAAGATAGGGAATGATCCTGAACTATTTATCTTCGGCGGCGGACATGTTGGCCGGGCGCTTGCAAAAGTTGCCGCTTTTATCGGCTTTCGTGTTACCGTTTGGGACGACCGTGCCGATTGTATTACGGAAGCGCTATTTCCGAAGGCGCGGCGGCTCTGTTGCCCGTTTGAGCAGCTGTTTCCCAAAGAAGAGGCCGCACCATTGCAGTTTCACGAGAATGTATACTGCGTTGCCGTTACCCGCGGACACCGCTGCGATGCGGATGTGTTGCGATACCTGTACGGTAAAAAACTCGCCTATATCGGTATGATCGGTTCATTTGAAAAAAATGCTGCGGTGGTAAAGCTGCTTGCCGATGAAGGTCTTAGCAAAGAGTACCTTGATTCCATCTATAAACCGATCGGGTTGCCCATTAGGGCGGAAACCCCGGAAGAAATTGCAATTTCCATCGCCGCCGAGCTTATCGCCGTTCAACACCACGGGAACCCCGCACTGCTCCGCAGCGGTTACGCCGATTCCCGCCACGGATAGACTTCCTCATTAAGATAAAAAAATCTTGCAGAAACCCAATATTTAGATTATCATCTATAGTATAAAAGTATAACCATAAAAATATAAACTATGAATAAATACGTTATGTATTGGAGGAAAAACTATGACGATAGATACGCTCAAGCATGCAAAAGCTCGTCAATGGGTTGATGAGGTAGCGGCGCTGTGTACGCCGGATAGCGTCTATGTGTGTGACGGTTCGGTGGACGAATACGACCGGCTGATGAAAAAATTGGTTGATGTAAAACTGGCAACTCCTCTAAAAAAACGGAAAAACAGCTTTTTATTCCGTTCGGATCCTTCCGACGTTGCCCGTGTGGAAAGCAGAACGTTTATTGCTTCAAAAAAAGAAGAGGACGCCGGCCCTACAAATCACTGGACTGACCCTGCTGAACTTAAAAAAACGATGAGCGCCCTGTACAAAGGCTGTATGAAGGGACGTACTCTATACGTTATCCCCTTTTCGATGGGGCCTGTAGGTTCCGACATTGCAAAAATCGGTATCGAAATTACCGACTCGGAATATGTTGTCTGCAATATGCACATTATGACTCGCGTCGGTACAAAGGTGCTCGATGCGCTCGGTTCAGGCGGCGCTTTTGTTCCCTGTCTGCACTCGGTCGGAAAGCCGCTTGAACAGGGGAAAACCGACGACGGCGTATGGCCGTGCGCTCCGCTGGAACACAAATATATCTCTCACTTTCCGGAAGAACGGCTGGTGTGGTCGTACGGCTCCTGTTACGGCGGAAACGCCTTGCTGGGTAAAAAGTGCTTTGCGCTGCGTATCGCTTCCGTGCTCGCACGGGATGAAGGCTGGCTCGCCGAACACATGCTCATCTTAAAAATCACCAATCCCGAAGGAAAATCAAAGTATATCACCGGAGCTTTCCCCTCAGCCTGCGGCAAAACAAACCTTGCCATGCTTATTCCTACTATCCCCGGATGGAAGGTTGAAACCGTTGGGGACCACATCGCGTGGATGAAGTTCGGCGAGGACGGACGCCTCTATGCCATTAACCCCGAAGCGGGTTTCTTCGGCGTAGCGCCGGGCACTTCCGACCAATCCAACAAGAAT
>CAUVKE010000064.1:0-6653 GCA_963552415.1 uncultured Treponema sp. | reverse complement strand
CGTAACCATTGAAGATTCCGATCCTAACGCATGGAAAACGCTGCGTAACACCGTAAGGGAGCTCCGCGCAGGCAGTACCATCATCATAAGAGGCGAAATAAAGGCGACGAGTGATCCCGACAACTCAGGTGAAATCGTCATAAACAAAGACCTGA
Organism: uncultured Treponema sp.; assembly: GCA_963552415.1. Taxonomy (GTDB): domain Bacteria; phylum Spirochaetota; class Spirochaetia; order Treponematales; family Treponemataceae; genus Treponema. The sequence continues at coordinate 6,498 of CAUVKE010000064.1, read as the reverse complement.
CGATACGGGGCGAAAGCGGCAGCACTACCGACATACTCAACGCAAACAGTAACCATGCAACTACCCCTGCGGACGCTCCGACAACGAAGCACCGCATCTTCAAAGTGGAAAGCGGTGCAACACTTACCCTAAGCGGCCTGACGCTTAAAGGCGGAATGGGCGCAGTAGGAGGACAGGGCGGTGGCGGCATTTACGCAGAAGGTGCGCTCACCATGACGGACTGCATCGTTACCGACAATGAAACAGGATACGGCAACGGAGGCGGCATTTACGCAGGAGGTAACCTTACCATGACGCGCTGCAACGTTAGCCGCAATACGGTAAGTGATAACAGCGGCGTGGGCGGCGGCATTTACATTTACCAAATAGGTACTTATGCCATAACGGACTGCACCGTTGACCATAATACGGCAGAACACGGCGAAGGCGGCGGCATTTATGCACAAGGCAATCTTACCATGATAGGATGCACCGTTAGCGAAAATACAGCAACCAGAAACAACGGCGGCGGCATTTACGCAGGCGCTAATCTCACCATGGAGAACTGCACCGTTGACCGTAATAGTGCACAATCCAACGGCAATGGCGGCGGCATTTACATTTTCACAACGGGGAATCTTACCATGACGGGCGGCACCGTTACCGGCAATACAACAGCCAACGGCGACGGCGGAGGCATTTACACAGCAGGGCAGCTCATCATGACGGGCGGCACCGTTACCGGCAACACAACAAACTACGGCGAGGGCGGCGGTGTGTTTGTAAACGACGGAACATTCACGATGAAAGGTTCTTCATGCATAACCCCGTCAACCGACAACGCCAAGGGCAAAAACGACGTGCATTTGGCGGACGGCAAGATGATTACTGTTGACGACGAGCTTAGTCCCGCAGGCGGTATCGCCGCGCGTATTACGGTATCGCACTTCAAATATGTCACGGGTACAAAAGTGCTTGACGGCAGTGCGGTCGGCACGGAATACGGCAAGTTTACGGTAACGCCGAAAACCGGAGGCGGCACCACAAAGGAATGGGGAATAGACAGTAATGGAAAATTGAAAGAGGCGAAAACCATAGACGGTGGGACTTCAGACGCATGGAAAAAACTCAAAACCGCGGTTCAATCAGCAGTAAATGGAGATGTCATCACTATAAAAGGTACGGTAAAGGCGACAGATGCCCTCGGCAACTCAGGCGAAATCGTCATCAACAACAAAAACATCACAATCAAAGGGGCGGAAGGCGCAACAACTGCCGAGCTTGACGCAAACAGCAATTATTCGCTTCCTCCACCCGGTGCGCCGACGACACTGCACCGCATCTTTAAGGTGACAAACGGAACCCTCATGCTTAAAAATTTGACGCTTAAAAACGGTAAAGCGGGAAAGTTTGATCCCGCCGGCGATGCGCTCGATTCATCAGGCGGGGGTATACTCCTTGAAAGCGGCTCCGTATCGCTCAGCGGTGTAACAATTTCCGGCTGCAAGGCGATAACCACCGGTCCTAGACAGGGACAAGGCGGCGGAATATACATTAAATCCGGTACACTCACTATGGACAATTCCGAACTCTCTACAAATGAAGCAACCAAAGCCGGCGGCGGCGTTTATATTGCATCTAACGGAATATTTAACTTAATAGGAGGACAACTTTCTTCTAATGTAATATCAAATGATCCTAAACAAGGGATCGCTGTATATAACGACAATGGCACATTTAAGTGGACGGGAGGCACGATTACAAACCATCATGCCGGTTCGGATGATACTGTAATTGCAGGCCCGTACACTAATACTTCCGGTAATACTGCAGACTAACCCTATAGGGTACAGCAATCACTGTCGGCAGCCGCCTTGTCGCTCAAGGCGGCGCGAATCCGGGAGAAGCAAACGAAGCGACCGGAACAAACGGTAACGGCGGCGGTATCTATGTCGGCAAACATTGCGTAGTAACGCTTACGGAGAGCGTAGAGGTTATCGGCAACACGGCTGTAAACGGCGCCGGCGTGTATGTAGGAAGCGGGGCTGCTTTTAAGATGAAAGGCTCCTCATGCGTTACTCCTCTGGATGACGACAACGATGTGTATTTAGATGGCGGCAGTAAGATAGAGCTTGACGGTCCCCTCACCCCCGAAGGCGGTAAAGCAGCTCGCATTACGGTACCGGACAGCCAGTACCAGCTTTCCACGCAAGTGCTTGACGGCAGTATAACGGATGGTACACCGCAAAACTACACCAAGTTTACCGTAACGCCGAAGGACACCACGCCTTGGTATGTCGGCTCAACTGGTCGTTTGACAACTGTGAAGCCTTAATCGGCAACATAAAACGGCAAAGAATTTCTTCGGTTTAGGACTATCGATTGAGAATATCGCACAAGTTACCGGTCTGTCCCGACCGGTTGTTGTATGAAGCGATAAAAGACTGGCGCAGATATGCTGTCGAGGAAGAAAACGTTCCGCCCTACGTTATATTCGGAGATAGAGCAATCGAAGACCTCATCCTCAAAAAGCCGCGCATGGTACGTGAACTGCTAAACGTATTCGGTATCGGCGAAATAAAAGCGGAAAAATTCGGTTCGGCGCTTTTGCGTCTTGTAGAAAATACGGGGGGATATAAACACTTCCATGTACAAAAAAATGCGTCATTAACGCTGGAGGGGAATATAACGCTGCAAGGTGCTCACTATGGCAATAATGCGCAATACGCGCTCTATATCGAGGAGGGCGGTACAGCAGAAATCAAAAACAATGTGAGAATTACCGGATTTAAGAATAACTACCATGGTACTGTGTGTACAGCGGGAACGCTTATTATGTCAGGCGGAAAAATTGACGGAAACAAAACCCGTTACGGCGGCGGCGTATACGTATATGGCGGTGGAACTTTCACAATGAAAGGCGGAACCATAACCGACAATGATGCTGTAAATCATGGCGGAGCGGTGCCAGTTAGTGGAACTTTTAACTGGGAAGGCGGCTCTATAACCGGAAACTCATGCAGCAGTGAGATAATTTACACGGAGGGCAGCGGTACGGTGAATAACCCTCACGGTTACACGGCAAGCTAAGGGGAGAGATAATGGGTAATGGATAATTTGTAATTATGAATTACTAATTGATTACACATTATCAATTACAAATTATTTCAGCGCTTCCACCTCGGCTTGGGAGAGACCGGTCACTTGCATAATCATCGCAGTATCAGAATGGAGCTGCTTTAAAATTCTCGCGCTTTCAACCGCTTTGTTATGAGCACCTTGTTCTATACCCTGTTCTATACCCTGTTCTATACCCTGTTCTATACCCTGTTCTATACCTTCAGCAAAGGCTATTTCACGTTCTTCTGCACGTTGTACGGCAATATCTTCTTCATAATTATATTCGGCCAGCAATATGTTTATTACCTCCTTCGTCTTCCGTTCGAGATATTCTCGCAAAACATTATTTGCTATACACTCCTCAATGGCTTTTTGAAAACCATGTACCGGATCAAGCTCTTTCCATTTTCTCACTGTTTGGACAAAAATGCTATATTCATTGATGGGTTTACACAGTTCCAAGAGCGGATGTTCATTGTGCCGGTTTATGTTTACCACTTTGACAATTAATTCCAAGTTTGGTTGTTCCGTCTGTTCCTTAAATGCGTGGGATAGTTTAAGCGCTCTATCACAGGGATATGGTTCTATTCCATTATAAAAGACATAAAATTCCGGTGTCGGGATAGTGAGCAGTTTACGGCTATACTTCTCTTTCGATTTATAGAACTGTTCGTATAAGCGAGCGATATATTCCAAACATCTGATCGGCATATTGGGATTGATATAGTCGACTGATGCTCTTCTTTTGAAAATATACGACGCATCTACTGCGTCGTACGGCAAAAAAGTGTCCTCAACGTATTAAAATACGCCTGCGGTACTTTTTTGCCTAGCTCCTTGTATCTGCATCATCTCTTTTCAAAAGGCATTTCAGGAGCGGCAAGGATGCCGCTGGTTCTGAGCAGTAACGATGTTTTTGCTGCTGCAAAAACTCGCAACTGAACACGGTACACGGATGTACCGTGTTCAGTGTGTCATATAAAGCACATGTTTAAGCCGTATATTTTTTAAAATAGCTGTAGAGCGATAGTCTGTACCATGCAGCGCATTATAGCAAAACGAGCAGGCACGTGTTAATTGAGCCGTGTCAACTGCCTATTGACAATTCTTGCCGGAATTCTATACTAAGAATAGTAAACATTGTTTACTATTGGGAACCTCTAAAAACCTCAGTTTTTTAGAGGTTTTCCTTAGATTTAATTTGCGATGTTTTTAATAAGTCATTTGTATTTATAGACTTATTAAAAACTCGACGGGCACCTCTAAAAATTTAACCGAGTTTTTAGAGGTGTCCTATTCTTAGTATTGCAAGAGGTCTATCGCATGAAACTTGAAGGAATGCATATATTCTTTAAAAAAGTTGCGGAATTTCAATTAAAATACCGATGGCTCTGTCTGGCTATGCTCGCGGCGGTAACGGTTGCGGGGCTTTTGGGAGTAAAAAGCTTTAAGGTCAGCTCGGCGGATGAAGACGAGTTTATCAGCGTACGGGAATCTACCAAAAAGAACGATGCACGGTTTAAGGAGCTGTTCGGCAGTAATGATTCGATTGTGCTGCTCTTTGAATCCGATGATGTATTTAAACCGGAAACGCTGCAAGCGATTAAAGATATCGGCGCCGAGTTTTTGGAAAAGGTACCGTATGCTGATTCCATCACTTCGATTACCAATGCGGATATTACCGTCGGTACGGATGAGGGAATAGAAATCACCAATCCGTTTAAGGACGGTATTCCTTCTGATCCTGTTGAATTAAAAAAAGCAAAAGACTTTATCCTGTCACGCAAGTCGATTGTCAATAAGCTTGTACCGCAAGATGCAACGGAAACGTGGTTGGTGCGATCACTCAAAGCAACGCCGCCTGAAGAAGTATGGAGTAAAACTTCAACAAAGGCGCCGATGTATGTTATCGGAGAAGCGGCAATCAGCATTGTTACCGATCCTAAATATCAAAGTGCCGCGTACAGAATAAAACCCGCGGGGCTCCCGTATACCGAAACGGAAGAAAAAGTTGTGATGGGACACGAGACCACAAAAAGCGTCGGTTTGAGTTTTCTTTGTATGATTATCTTGCTCATCGTATTTACCCGCTCGCTGCGCGGAACAATAGTACCGTTATTTGCGACTTTCTTCGGCATTACCACAGTGCTCGGCTTTATGGGCTTTTTGCATATTTCGGGAAAGTCGGAGATGATGTCGGTGCCGATTGTGCTTGCGATGGCGCTTTCGGTCGGTTATTCAATTCACCTTGTCAATTCGTTTAAAACCAGTTTCTATGTAATCGGTAAACGAAAAGAAGCGGTAATCGATTCAATTGAAAATACCGGTTGGCCGCTCTTTTTTACGGTTGTTACTACCGTTGTTTCGGTGCTCTCGTTTTTGACAACCGACCTTCGCCCCATGCGCTGGATGGGAGCTGCGAGCGCCGCGATGGTATTCGCCGTGTATGTTTACGTGAGCGTTCTCATCCCGATTTTGATGAGCTTCGGTAAAGATATTGAGGCCGGTAAAAATGCGGAAGCCGTCCATAATGCAAAGGCTTCGCGTGCACAAAAATTGGATGCACGGTTTGAACGGTTTGGACATTCCGTTATCAAAAGGCGCAAAGCAGTCATCGTTGCATTTACGCTCATCACTGCGGCTTGTATTCCGGCGTTGTTCAAAATCGATGTCAACATGGACAGCTTTAAATTTATGGGATTGCGCATTCCGTATATCAGACGCCTCTATGAAATTACGCAGTCTCAGCTCGGCTCCTATTTTAACTACAACATTATGCTCACCTTTGATGAAGACGATGCAGTCAAAAGTCCCGATGTGCTTAAAAAACTCGATGAACTCAGTTCACTCATTGGAACTTTTAGATTAACCAAATTGAATAACGGCGTGCCGAAAATCTTTTCGATTTTGGATATTGTCAAAGAGATGAACCAAACCATGCACGCAGACGATCCCGCGTTTTATACGATTCCCGATGATGAGGATCTGCTCGCACAACTGTTGTTTCTATATGAAATTTCAGGAGGGCAAACGTCGCGGTGGGTTGATGAAGAGTTCCGCACACTCCGCATGGCAATCGATGTTGCCTCGTATGATGCGAACGAGCTTGCCGAAAATATGAAAACCATCGAGCAAACCTGTGCGGAACTTTTTCCGCAGGCGGATTGTCATTTAATCGGAGCTGCCGTACAGTTTGCGGAATTGAACAATAAAATCGTATTCGGCGAATTGTATTCGTTTTTAACCTCGCTTGCTGCGATTGCGATTTTGATGATGCTCGTATTCGGCAGCGTTAGAATGGGACTTATCGGGCTTATTCCGAATATTTTTCCCGTCATCGTCATAGGCGCGATTATGGGTTATCTGGGTATTTCGCTGGATATGATGACGATGGCAATT
>CAUVKE010000063.1:0-6686 GCA_963552415.1 uncultured Treponema sp. | reverse complement strand
CTAAAAATATGCGGCTGTACCGATATCGCCCTGCCGGATCAACTGGGAATGATACGCTTCGTTATTTAGCACATTATCCTCTTGAATCCTTTGATTTTAACCTCAATAGTTATTTCGGCGGGGAGCCATTGGGAGAGAACGGTGATGCATCGGGAAATAAAAAACTCCTTTCAAGAAAGTTTGATACAACAATTTCTATTCCTAAAATAAATGAAAGTAAAAACCTCGGCATAAGTGGAGCGGATATCAACACGGAGCTGTTGACAAAATTTAATGCCCCTTCAGTGCCTGCTGTTACGCTACCGATACCGGGGCCGGGTACGATTCCAGGTGAACGCGAGCTTTCCGTTAATATTCATTTTGAAGGATTTGATACAATAACGTTCGGTACCGGATCGTATTTGGAAATTTCAGTGAGACCGAATACGGCGACTTATACGATCACAGAGGCAACAATGGACGGTTTCTGGCCGTCTGTTCACGGAGAGATAGATGGATACAACGTACGGTTTCCGTTGGACGATAAGACAATAAACAAGGATATAAGCCTTACTTTCAAAGTAAAAGATATAAATGGTGGTCCTGAAAATGTGACCATATCCCGTACGCTGCACGGAAAGATCATACGAGCGACCGGAGTAAATGCCGAACCGGAGATTACGCCGGCACAAGGTTCTGTTGATATCCCGCTGCCGGAGGATTTCCACAGTGCAACTATTGGAGTCGGGGAGATCAAACTGTCGATGGAACAGCCTTCAGATTGGAGCGGTATCACAATAGCGGAACAAACAAAAATAACACAGGCTGGCGCTGGCGGCCTTGCAGTTAATCCGGGCAGCTTTCAGCCGTTAAACACTCCCGTTTCTCTTGTCGGACAAACATTGAATAATCAGCGGACATTGACCTATGAACCTAAGCTTAAAGTTACGCTTGCTCATGCAACGTATACGTATCAGGAAAATCTGGCTGTCAATTTTAATGTTTCCATCGATAAATTTGCTTCAATTACGTTAAAAAACAAAGAAAATTTCAGCAAACCCCAATCGGATCCCGTTCCTGATGGAATGAAAAACTGGGTTAAGACAATACATTTTAGCACCGTTACCGCCAAAGTAAAGCTTAACAACGGTTTGCCCGAAGGTAACGCGATAAAGATTAAGCTTTCTTCCACCTGTTTTCAAATGCCGGAACAAGAGCGGACATTCCCTGCCGGGGTATCGGAGTCTACTCCGGTTTATCAGGGCGGAAGTAATTTCGATTTGGATGTGGAGCATCTGGACAACTTCGATTTAAAACCGCAAGTACTGTTACCGGGGTATAATGAACACGACAATACCTTTACTTTGAGCGACATCAATACGGACAGTAAAATAGAATTTTCCGGTGCAGTTAACTTTGACCTTAATTGGGACTCAATGACCTTAAAAGCGAAGAATAATCAAACGACATCCTTCCCAAAGACAGGGAGTATGGACTTATCCAGGCTGACCTCAAAGCTAAAAAATGCAAGCATAAAATTGGAAGAAATACCGGCGTATTTTTATGCAGGCTCCAATTCGGGATTGCTGAAAAATGAGGCGATGGATGTAAAATTAACGGCAAAGTATGTTAAAATGGGAGAGACCGGCGCTACATCGGAGGATTTGGTAAGTAAAAACGGCGCCGAACTAAAACCCTTGCCTGCAGGTATGTTTACTCCGGATAAAAAAACATTTACTGGCGCTATTCCTGCTGCAATGCTGGTCATAAAAAAAGGTGAGCCAGGCGTTCAGACCACCTTTGCAGATATTATGAACGACTATCCTAAGGATTTGCAGCTGATTTATACGCTTTCGATGAATGAAATTACGATTAGCAGAGTGGAGTATGAGAAATATAAAGATAAAAATCCGAAAATCGGTCTCGACCTTATTCTTGATTTACCGATAGCGTTTAAAGTAGCGGTTGACAGTCGACTTTCATTGACGGGGTTTTTTGGTGTAAAGGCCGATACCGATGTATTCGGTAGAAGCGGTCCGAACGATAATTCTTCGTTCAGCAATGATGATATTTTAAATAGATTGCAGTCAATTCAGGTACGGATTAATTTTAAAAACGGCTTGAGCGCTGATTTCGGTTTTGTATTGCTGCTAAAAGATAGTGCCGGCAAAGCTCTTGTGGAAGAATCTATAACGGCTGCAAGGGAAGGAAGGATAACGTTTACTACCCAAAAATGGAGGGATATGATGAAGACGTATCCGATTTTACCGGAATTGTGTTTAAAGTTGCCTGTAGGTTCATATTCGGTAAAGAATAATTTTGAATTGGGGGCTGCGTTATCTATCTTAGCTGAAACGGATATTGATTATTCGTTATAAGGTAAAAGCATTGCGTATGTCGAAAGTATCGAAGGGAGATAAAATGAGAAGAACGTGTTTTATTGTATTATGTATAATGGTAGGAACTTTTACAGCGTTCGGGCAGGAAGCTGTAAACAGTTCTATCGATTCTGAAATGGTAACCGAGCAAGAAACGGCAACCGGCGGTGGGGAAGCTGTTCAATCTTCCCAAGAAGACGCGTCCGTCGCCGTTTCTGCTGATGATAATAACAGTACTGAGCCTCTTTCAACTGTTTCGGCTTCCGAAAGTACTCCTGCCGAAGCTGCCGAGACAAAAACGGTAATTACTACGGCGGACAACAGCAAGGCTCAAGATCGAAAAAACATAGGTCAGCCGGTTGAAGTGAATGAACCGACGCAGCGAACCAAACGGCGGCCGCTATCCATGCATTCAGGATTAACGATTGACACACTCGGTGCAAATAATGCTTTTTCTTTTTTTGATTTTTATAAGCCGGAATTGGTTATCGACTTTAATAAACTTTCACAAAAGACCATAAAGTCGGGCATTCATGCGAGCCTTTTATTTAACTTTGATTGGTTCTTTCAGTTTACGGTACGTGGAGAGCATACGGTAAAATTTTCAACAACAGTTAATGCGGATGGATGGGCAAATATTTCAAAAAGTTTGCTCGACCTTATTGCGAAAGGAAATGCAGAGAATGCACAAGGAAAAACGATCAAAGGAACTCTCAATGCAAAGCTCAATGCTTTCTTCGACACAGGCGTGATGTATCAACTGAAAAAACCGAATTACGGCTTTTCTGCACGGCTTGCGTATTTTGTTCCGCTTGCGTATATGGAAAATCCACAAGCAACATTCACTTTATCACCTAAAAAAAAGGGTAGTGATATTGAAGGGTTGATCATGGAAGCTGAAGGTACGGCGAATATTTACGGGTATTTGCCGGCACAGGCAGCAGGAAGAGGGCTTTCCGGTAGCGAACTGTTAAAAAACGGCGGACTCGATCTCAGTTTAGCCGGATCATACAGCCCGACAAAGTGGGTTACCGTTACCGGCGGAATAAAGTATTTACCGCTTATGGTTGTACACATGAATACGGGACTGCGGAGTCATTTTAAATATGAAGGTACGGTGGATAATCTTTTGGAAACTATGAAGGCTAAGAAAGAGCCTTTTACTAAAAATATGAAGATGGATCAGCCTTCCGACAATCTGCCGCAGAAAAAAATTATGCGTCCGTTAAAGATAAATATCGGGGCGGATTTTAGACCCTTACAAAATGATTATTTGATCTTATCGCCATCTCTTGCCTTTCCCGTTATCAATGCAAAGCCGTATTATGTTGACGGCGGACTTAAAATTGAAAGCCGATTCGCAAGAGTGCTTGGTGTCTATTTGGATACCGGATGTATCGAACGGATGTGGCGGCATGAACTCTGCTTCTTTATCGATTCACGATGGTTCACGCTTAACCTCGCTGCATCGGTTGCATCTCATGATTTCAGGCGTACATTCACAACGCTGTCCGGACTCGGTGTAAAGTTAGGTATCGGTATCGGTTTTTAAGCCTTTATTTCCTTCTGGGGCTGTCCAAAACTGAAAGCCTAGTGGCTTTTTCTGTAAGGAAATAATTTATTATGGGGCTGTCCAAAAACTTCAGTTTTTGGACAGTTTCCTTAGATTTAGATGCGATGTTTAAAACTAAGTCATTACCTTATAAAGACTTAGTTTTAAACTCGCGGGGATGTCGAAAAAGTAACCAACTTTTGAGACATCCCCGGCGTAACAGTTTTTGGACAGTTTCCTTAGATTTTTCCCATCAAGCGGGCAAATGTATCAGACAGAGAAGATACAAATCGCAGAATAATTAGGGCTGTGAGACCATCCTTTTCGGTACTTTTTTGCCTATCTCCTTGTATCTGCCATAAAATCAGGCTTGAAAAAACATATTTCATGTATTAAAATACAAAAATTAGTTCCAAATAAAAAGCATTTTGGACATACCACAGAAACAGTGGTTATAAATTACAAGGAAATCTTCTATAAGAACTTTATAAAAGAGAAAAAGAGTATTAAGAGGAGTAATAGTATGATGAATAATCTTGTGTATTCCGTATTGGCGTTTGTTCTTGCGGGGAGCATTGCAGCGCTGCTGTATGCCTTTGTAAAAACGCGCTGGATTAACCGGCAGCCCGTAGAGAACGACGACTTACGGCATATCAGCGGTTATATTTCGGAAGGTGCGATGGCTTTTTTGAACCGCGAATATAAGGCCTTAGTTCCCTTTATTGCAGCGGTTGCCTTGTTTTTGGCTGCCGGAAATAAAGGCGCTTTGAAGATAGAGGCGCTTACTTTTGTGTTGGGAGCAGCCGTCTCGCTGCTGGCAGGATTTATCGGTATGAAGGTTGCAACCGCTGCAAATGCGCGCACCGCGCAGGCAGCGAAAAACGGCGGTCTTACTCCAGCGTTAAAGGTTGCGTTCTCCGGCGGCAGCGTTATGGGTATGAGCGTCGTCGGTCTTGCGTTGTTCGGCTTCTTTATTGTAATGCTGGTCTCAACCCTAACTTACGGAACAGATATCAAGACTTTTTATGATATAACGTTGCCGCTCGGAACGGCTTTCTCGCTCGGCGCATCTTCGGTTGCGCTTTTCTCCCGCGTCGGCGGCGGTATCTTTACCAAAGCGGCGGATGTCGGCGCAGACTTGGTCGGTAAAGTAGAAAAAAACATCCCTGAAGACGACCCTCGCAATCCTGCCACCATTGCAGACAACGTTGGTGATAACGTCGGTGACGTTGCAGGAATGGGCGCCGACCTCTTTGAATCTTTTGTCGGGTCGTTAATCGGCGCGATGATTCTCGGTTTAACCGTCGCCGCCTCCGATGACCTGAAATTAAAGCTCATGGTATTGCCGCTTTTGATTGCGGTTTTAGGTATTGTTGCATCCTTAGTCGGAACGGTGTTCGTGCGTGCAAAACCGGGAAGCGACCCTCAAAAAGCCCTGAATGCCGGTACCTTCGGCGCGGCAATTCTGGCGACCGTCTTTTTATTTATCGTATTGAAGTTCTTTATCGGTGATGAAACCTTTAACGGAAGCGCCGGTATGTACCATATATTCGGCGCAACGATTACCGGTCTCGCTTCCGGCGTGCTTATCGGCCTTTTAACCGAATATTATACCGGCACAGGCAAAAAGCCGGTCGTTTCGATTATGAATTCATGTGAAACAGGCGCTGCAACAACGATTATTACCGGTCTCGGCGTTGGTATGCGGAGTGCTTTCCCGACCATCGTATTGATCGGCGCGGCAATCTGGGGAAGCTTCAGCTTGGCCGGCCTCTACGGAGTCGGTATTGCGGCAGTCGGTATGCTGGTTACGCTCGGCATCCAGCTTGCCGTCGACGCTTACGGCCCCATCGCGGATAACGCAGGCGGTCTTGCGCAAATGGCGGAATTCCCCGGCGAAGTACGCGAAATTACCGACAGCCTCGACGCCGTTGGAAACACCACTGCTGCAATCGGAAAGGGTTTCGCTATCGGTTCCGCGGCTTTAACCGCTATCATTCTTTTCACTTCATTCAAAGAACATACCGGCGTCAATATCGTCGATATTACGAATATTCCCGTTCTTACCGGTATTTTGCTGGGCGTTGCAGTGCCGTTCCTCTTCTCCGCTATGGCGATGTCCGCAGTCGGTAAAGCCGCCTACAAGATGATAGAAGAAGTGCGCAGCCAGTTTAAAAACAAGCCCGGCATTTTGAACAACACCGAAAAGCCGGACTATAAACGCTGTGTAGACATCAGTACGCAGGCCGCTATCCGCGAAATGGTTATTCCCGGCCTTGTCGCCATTATCACCCCGATTTTAGTCGGCTTCCTCGGCGGCCCCGCAATGCTTATCGGTTTATTAACCGGCGTTACCGGCTCCGGCGTTGTACTCGCTATCTTTATGGCAAATTCGGGCGGCGCATGGGATAACGCAAAGAAAATGATTGAATCGGGCAGCGGCGCAGGCAAGGGTTCCGAAGCGCACAAAGCCGCCGTTGTCGGCGATACGGTCGGTGATCCTTTTAAAGATACTGCCGGACCCTCCATCAATATTCTGATAAAGCTGATGTCGATGGTCTCATTGGTTATCGCACCGATGCTGAAAACATTCTGGGGCTTATAAAAAATTGCAATCGGCTTTGCCGAAAAACGGCAAATATTAAAAAACACAGGCAAGCCAAGATTGTCGTTGCGAGTGTCGGGAATGTCTTAAAAGTGGTTATTTTTTCATTATCCTGCAATCTGCTTTAGCGGAATAATGAGCCATTTCCTTACAAAACAGCGCCAAAGGCTTT
>CAUVKE010000062.1:0-6721 GCA_963552415.1 uncultured Treponema sp. | reverse complement strand
CCGCGGCGGAGCACAAGAACGCAATATCAGACCCGGAACGGAAAACCTTGCCGGAGCCTGTGCGCTTGCCCGCTGCCTTGAAACAACATATACGGATTTTCAGCAAAAATTTGAGCGGGCAGGGGAGTTGTCGCAATTTCTCATCGAAGCGCTGCGCCAAATTCCCGAATGTTCGATTATCCCTGCCGCAAGAATACCGGCCGAAATATCAGGTGCAGCAGCAGTACCGAATAACACCAAGCACGACCATACATTCTCACCGTGGATTATACAAGTAAGTTTTAAAAATGTTCCGGCAGAGATTATGATGCGATGTCTCTCCGATCGCGGAATCTTCATATCAGCCGGTTCAGCGTGTTCCTCAAAGAAAAAAGTTCGGCCGATACTGGCTGCTCTTTCCGTTAGACCCGAAATTGCGCAAAATGCCGTACGGATTTCCATCGGACATAGCACGAAAAAAAATGATTTGGAGCAGTTTGTTTCTGCTGTGAAAGAAATCGTCACAGATTTTAATTAAGGCACAAAGGATAAAAAGTATAAAATGATGCAATCCGATATACCGTATCCGCAAAAACAGCGTCGGCAAGTGAAGCGTGCAAAAGTACTTGGCTACTGTATGGGAGTGCGAAGGGCGGTGGAGGCGGTCTATCGTACCCTTGCCAAGTATCCTGACAAAACAGTTTATACGTATGGCCCGCTCATCCATAATCCGGTAACGATGCGGCTTTTAGAATCAAAGGGGGTGCGTATCGTAAATCCTGACGAGGAGCTGAGAACTCAGATTATGCCCGACTCGCCGATTATTATCAGAGCACACGGCATCGCCCCGCAAAAACGGCAAGAACTGATTGACTGTGGCGCGATTATCATCGATGCAACCTGCCCCCGCGTTATTGCGAGTCAGCTGAGGGCGGCGCAGTATTCTCAAAAAGGTTATACGGTTATCCTTGCCGGAGATAAAAACCACGGAGAATTGATAGGGATTAAAGGATACGCTCTGTCAGTTCCACAACATGGTAAGTGTATTACCGTGCAGACAACTGCGGAAGCGGAAGAGTTGCAGTATGACGGAGCGCCTACCATTCTTATTGCCCAGACCACCATTAAACGGGAAGAATACCGCGCAATTGCCGAAATCCTCAATAGCAAAATTCCCGACCTTACCGTTTTGGAAACTATCTGCCCCGCGACCGACGAGCGGCAGGAGGCGCTCCTAGATATCATTAAAGAGGTTGATGCAATACTCGTTATCGGCGGCAGTAATTCCGCCAATACGCGCCGTCTGTTGCAAACCGCCCTTGACAGCGGTAAGCCGGCTTGGCTTGCCGAATCCGTCGATGACATTCCGCAGGAAATTTATCAGTATGGCATAATCGGCCTCGCTGCTGGCGCTTCAACTCCCGACAGCAGTATTGCTGCAATCGAAAAACAGCTACTAGACAAACCTCTGTGAAGTATGGTATAATATTAAAATATATCTATTAATAATGAGCGTTCTGTCTACTAACTCGTGTTAATCAACAACCCCGACGCTTGGCTTGCGTCGGGGTGTTAAACCCTCTCTCCGCACGAATAAAAGGGGTGTTGTTTGTTCTGTTACAGCCTCCGTCATACGGTAAAATAGTATCCCTCTGCCAAATCAAAGGTTATAGATTGTCTCCCGTATTACTTTTTGATAATGCTGCGCTAATGGATCATCGGGAAATATTTCTAATGATTTTGCAATATATGTTTGGGCGTTAGCATAGCTTTTTTCTTTAATTTTTTTCAACGCTTTTTCAATATATGTAGCTGTCTTTTGTTTCTTTTCTTGCATATCAAGTGTATCACAATCATAAACTTCATAGATAGTGGCTTGTTCCGTATATCCTGTAATCGGAGCTTCTTCTTGAATACATCGTATGTGAAAATTTTCAGGATGCTGAAGCGATTTAAAAATCGACTCGGAAATAATAATAGTATTGGAATAAATCTTTGTTGCAGCTTGTAATTCCTCTGCCGTATAACAGGTGTTTGAAATCACAACGCTGTCTAACCGACTGTCATTTCCGATAACACCTAAAAGAATCTTTCCGTGATCAATCCCTATTCCTGCCCTAATTGCAGGGAGATTTCCTAATCGTATATTTTCTTCTTTTAATCGCTTTTGAATTTCGATTCCGCATGAGACAGCCATATCAGGATTTTCAGGAAATAATGCAGTAAACCCGTCGCCAAGAAATTTCATAATTACTCCCCCGTACTGCCGAATGATAGGAGCTACCAACGCAAAATAATTATTAAGTAATATAAAAACTTCATCGGGGCTTAGCTGTTCCGAAATGCTGGTAAAAGATCGAATATCAATTGAAAGAACTGTCATTGACAATTCCGAGGAGTCTCCGGTATTTATTTCCGTAATGTTATTTTTTTGAAGAAACGTCAGTAATTGATTAGGAAAAAAACGGCGTAGTACTGTTTGTATCTTCTTTTGCTCTTCTACCAGCTGTTCGATTTGATGTATCGACGCGGCGTATCCGTCAATACTCATAATAACGACAATAATAATCGCAAATATTGCGCCTTCCTGTAACAGTAATTTGCCCGAAATAATCCATTGACTTACGAGCATATCATACAATGAAAAGCCTGCCAGAATGCATAATACGGCAGCTATCCATATAGCATGTTTATCTCTTTTAAGGAGTGCGCGAATAATAATTACTGAATTATAAATAATAATAATAAATATAAGAGCTTGTTGCATATATAAATAACGGGATACAATAAGCGTCGGGGCGATAACGATAAAAGCAGTAGATATTAAGCACATAATAGCAATGCCCCAATAGACGTATCGATACTGCAGCATATTAAAAGTCTTTTTAATAAATATCGTAAAAAACAATGCTGCTAACGGCATGGATGAATAACGCAAAATAAAATACAACTTCCATGAAATTTTCGGCCAAATATAAGCGAAAATATGCGGATAAAATACGCTAATTCGGATACTAATCGTTATGGCAGCAAATGCGAACCATAATATATAGGGCATTTTTTTATAACTTAAGTACAATATGATAAAAAATATACTGAATGGCAGCAGTACCGTACACGCAAGATTATAAAATAAAAGATCGGATACAAAAGATCGATTTAATATATCGGCCGATCCGAGGGTAATCGATTTATTGGTTCCTCCATACCGGTTATGGAAATTGGATATATTTATGATAATATCAGCCGTACCATTTTTCGACGGCTTAAAAGATGCAATACTGACTGCTTTTCCCGGTATTTCGGTTTTGGCCGAAATGCCGGGTTGCCCCTGCCCTGCCCTATCAATACCATTAATAACAATGGTACAGCTTGAAAGAACATGATTGACTTGAAGCGCATACACTTTATTAGGATTGAGTCCGACGATGCGCAGCCCATATGAGGCATAACCCAAATCGTTTTTTAGTGAAGTTTCACTGAGCTTACCCGGTAACGGTGCATAGAGCGGGTGTGTATTATCCCTAAAATAATAGAACTGATGAGGGGTAAAATGCCATTTACCTTTAATGTTAAATATATCCCGCTCGCCGTGTGCAGGCAATGTCAATAGACCATTTTGAACCGTTACTGCATGTTCCCTAAGGAGTTGTGTCGGTTTTGCTTTATTAATAAATGTTATAATAAAAAACATACAAATAAAGGGAAAAGCACCTAAGAGTATCTTTTTCATAGTAAATTGACCTCATAAACATTTATTAAATTGCTTTTACCGGAGAATTGTATTTTTCCGTAATAAAAGCAGGTGTGGGTGCGCCAATAACTTTCGAGAAGCTGCTCTCTAACCGTTTTGCTAATAATGACATTAACATTCTTTTTGATAGCATAACTGTGCATACGGGAAGAAATATTTACCGCATCGGAAATAACCGTCGTGTCCATCCGCTCCGGCTCTCCGATAGTTCCCATCATCAATTTTCCATAATGAATCCCTGATGAGATATGAATCAGCGGTAAGGATTGTTCCTGTCTATGTATATTAATTTTTTTAATGAGCTGCGTAATTTCAATAATACAATCTACAGCTTCCTCTGCAGCACCGTAAAAAAGAACCATTAATCCGTCTGTTAGATATTTATCGATAAAACCTTTATATTTTTTGATAATAGGATTAGCAGCCTGAATAACAGTGTTATATAAAATTAACAGTTCCTCACGTGCACTGCTTGATGAAAGCTTGGCTTTAATACCGAGATGGATAAAAGCAATAAACATATTTTTGTCGGTATTATCACCAAGCGAAATATCCATAACATTTTTCTTATTCAAAAATTGCAAGAACTCATTCGGAAAGAAGCGTTGAAAAGATGTATTGGTATTTTGAATCGATTCAATCATCTGTTCTTGTGTTTTAAAAGCTGCAGAAAAATGCTTAATAACAATAAATGCCATCGGAACCATCAACAGTAATACGGCAAAATGAGATATAAAGGGAGCGTTGATAATACCGTTGGAAATTAACCCGTCAAATATTGCTGCACTGGTAAACAATAAAAATGAAACTAAAAACGTCAATGCAAACGGTTTCCGTTTAATTAACGCATAAATTACTACCGTACATGCAATTGCTGAAAGGAGTAAGATATAAAACTGTACGATAAGCAATATTCCGACGAATACCGACATTGGAGTAACCATTGTCATAAGGCCGTATACAAACAATGGAACAGTTAGAATATAAAAAATTTTGGAAGGCTTTTCTATAAACAGATTGATAATAAAAAGAAAGGTAAATATGGCACAAAGCGGAAACGTCAAATACCCTACACGGAACATAATACTCGCCGATACATCGGGAAAGAAATCTCTTAATAAAAAATCATTGTAACAAAGTGTTCTGACGGCAAAACTATAACAAAGCAAGCCAAAGATACCGGCAGGCGTTTCTTTTCGGTAAAAAAGAAATAAAGAAATAAAGAAGGTAGCCATACTGAATAGGACAGAAAAGACACCGGACGAAATAAGTTTATCCAATACTTTTTTTGTTTGCAATGTTGAATAAAAACCGAAAAGGAAAGGAGTTTCCATGCCCGGATTTCTATCATGAAAGTTCGACAAATGAACGACAATAGTCGCTTCTGTTTCGCTATTAAGCGGTAAGATAACCGTATCGGAATGCCAATCAAACTGCTCTTCTTCAAACCTTGTTCCGGGCACACCCGAAGTATAGAATAAGCTGCCGTTTAGATATACGGCAAAAGCCGACGACGTACGTGTAAAATGGATTGCATATACTTTTTCGGGTTCAAAACCTCGTATTTTTATCGCGTATGAAGCATATCCTTGTACCGGTTGAGGGGGAGTATAACTTACCCACCCTTGCTCAATCGGCTCAAACCGTGTGTAGGCATCCAGCGGCATAATCGCAGGAACAAATTCTTTTTCCGCATATCCCCACGAACCGTTGAGGGTATATACCGTATCTTTATCTATATCGGAAATATCATAAATCCCATTTGAGGTATAAAGCCGTTCCTCCTTTGTGCAAGAAATCGTATAAAGGCTCATCACAAGCAGGATAGAAATGATCGCTATACTTTTAGTTTTCACAATTGCAGTCCTTTAATTGTCATATATAGCACAGCAACGTTAGTAAACATTCTCAGTCTACTATATAAATGAGGCTTATGTCTAGGGAAACACTGATTAATTCGAATATGAAATAATCAGTACGTTCATAATTAAGAATACCGGTAGGCTAAACACACTGAGAGTTATATGATATACTGTTTCTGCTGTGAAACGTATTAATCATTTTTATATTATTTTATCTTTATTCCTTATTTTGTCGATCCCCTGCCCTGCTCAGCCGCTTGCCGGTATTTGGGAAAATTCGGAACGTTTTATTGAATATATCGGTAAAACAGACGGAACCACAGAAGATACGCTGCGAATAGTCTTAAAGACATATTACCGTTTTGTGTATGAGGATATGGGTACCTACCCCGTCAAGATAAACCAAGAAGATACGGGAAATATTTATTCGCTGCGTATTCGGTATCCCGGCTATAAAGCTCCGGTACCAGCCGACGTATGGGTGCATGGCAACGGATTATTTTCCTCATTTTATAAAAAAGTTCCGTATAATATTGTTGCCGGTACACAGCAAAACGCTGCTCAATCGGAAACTGAGAAGACACCTGCAAATCCGCAATCGCCGGCTTCGCCCGCAACCGTTTTGGACGGCTTTTGGGTTGAACAAGGCTTTCGAGACGGTATCTTGATATATCAGCAGGAGGCTCCGGCGTTTTTTGATGCATTTTTCTTTAATGGAACACAGTATATCAAATTCCGCTATTGGACGGGCGATTTTGAATACAAAAAAAAATATGCAGGATTTGCATTCGATGACGGATTACAAGTAAACGTACCTAAGTTTATCCGGCAATATGATACCATATACAGCTGCATAACCGACAATGGTTCAAAACTTAAAAACTATGAGAAAGGCAGCGTATCAATCACTGATGGCAGCAATGGTATGCAGCGACTGACACTAACACCGCAAGGGGGCGGGCCGGGGAGTCATGCAACAGGGGATGTCTATCCGAATCAGAAACACCCGAAGGTACAAGAGCTTCCTTTATACTATGATGAATCGGATGGCGCTTTTGCATTAGGCGAGCCTTTTTTAACCCGATCATCAATTTCAGACCTGCAAGAAGAGATAACACGGCATAAC
>CAUVKE010000061.1:0-6721 GCA_963552415.1 uncultured Treponema sp. | reverse complement strand
AACACTCTTACCGATAGAAAATATGGAAAAAATGCAAGTAGGGGCATGTTTCACACAGGAACAAAAACCGCTTGATATGTGGCTGAGTGCGCCTTATAGCGTATTTATCAAGGTTGCAACCGCAGTCTATGACACTAGATGCGGTTTTGCAAAAATAAAGCCGCTGAATTTTTTAGAACCGTATGGGATGCAGGTAAAAAAATGGAATATCATAAAACCCATTCGCAAATTCCATTTGTTTGAACCGGGCCGCAGTGCCGTCTATGCAGAAGGTTTTTACCGCCCAAAAAGATGGTGGGTTGATTCGGTAACAAGGATTCAATCGGAACCTTAAGCTTTCAACTCATTATTTCTTTCTTCAAGCTCCTGTTTTATTTTTTCCGCCCGTGCAATATCCTGTTCAGCTGTTTGGATAAGCTTTTCATATTGCGCAATGCCGTCTTTGTATCCGGCAATGGCTTTTTGTAATATTTCGATTTTATGCACTTCTCCAGCAAGAGCGATTTCGTTTTCGATAGATTCTATATCGATTGCATTTTTTTCGAGCTTTGTACGGTAGTCCGCGATAGATTCCAAATACGGCTTAAACAGTTCCGGCGCGTCAGTAAGAGCTTCTTCATTTCTTTTACCGGCAGCGGTACAAAAAACATCGCTATACTGTATGCCTTGACGTATTTCTGCTTCTTCAATTTTTTTATCCGTATTCTTTATGATATCCGTCAGAATATTGATTCGCTTTTGGGGAATGCCGATAACACCGCATTCCGTTAATATTTCTTCAAGCTTTCCTTGTTCGGCATTCAACGTTTCTTTCCTGTCTGTCATTTCTTTCTGCTTGGAAACGACTGTTTGGAACTCAATATAAGCTGCTTCAAGTTGTTCGGGAAAGGCCGTTCCGCGTGTTTCTTTTACAATGTCATCCGTTAAGAACTCCTCTCCGGCAGCAATAATTTGTTCGTTCATTTTCTTTTGCAGAATGGTTAACTTATTTTTTAAAGACAGCAGCTGAGGACTCAAGGTCAATTTTTTCAAAAAATGTGCATCGGTTTTTTGTTGTTCCAACTCCTGTTGTTCCTGCTGTATTTTTTCGATAGACTCTTTGAGCGGTTCAACCGATTGTGTAATTTGTGCCATATACGGCAGTGAAGCATTTTGATAGGTTTGGAAAAAAAGCAGCGTGAAAGCATCCCGCGTTTTCCGATATGTATGCTGTTGTTCATGCAATAGTTTATCAATTTCCTTACAAAAGGCTTTTAATTCGTTTTGGCGAGATTGTGCCGTCTTGATGCTTAAAATAGTATCCGAATCCTTTCGGCGGGATTCTCTGAGGGTTTTCCATACTTCAAAATCCTGTTCGTCAATATGAGGAATAATTTCCTTCCGCTGCGAAACATACTCGAATTGTGTTTCGCCGTATTCTCTATACAATGAATTAAGCATTGCTTGTAGATCTTCCCGATCTTTTTTTCGGTCTGACAACTTTTTTTTCAGATTATCCATACAAAACCGCCTTTGTTCATACTGTGAGTATAAGAATAAGAGAACAATATCACTATATCCGTTTATTGCAAAAAAGACTATACGTTTACTCGGATTCAAATGTACGGTATCCTTGCGCGGATACGGTCTTTAAAGTATAATCCGTAGGTATGAAAAAATTGCAGCGTTTTTACAACAGTAAGCTTATTTTAATGGTTCTTTGTTTTATTTTTTTTACGATAGCCGGATGTTCTAAAAAGCTCGGCTACGGTGTCGTCAATTGGTCTATCCCCGAATATAACTTGACAGCGTCGGATGTAGTGCCGATTCTTGTTCGGTCGAATATTTCGAAGGTATATATCGCTGAGCTGAACAATCAAAAAATAGAGATTCCGCTCTGGCAGCTCACCTTTTGTCCTTCAAAGCGTGAAGCGGAAGCATATATCAAAAAAACTGCCGAATACCGCTCTGTGTATGCCGCGGTAAAGAGGGACGGTCTGCCGCTTCGTTCTACGCCCGATAATACGGGTAAGCAGGTATACCGCTTGCGCGAAAGTCAGATTGTAAAGGTGCTTTGGAAAGGGGAGGGCGCTCCGGTCGTTGCACGGGATAAGACTTTGGAGGGGGATTGGCTTTATGTGATGACCAACGACGGTACTCGCGGTTGGTGTTTTTCTTATAATCTTTTTACCTATGACGAAGGAGAAACCACCGCATCTCGGCATACGGCGGAATCCGTAACGGATGAAATTCTCACCGAAATTCTGAAAAGCCGATGGTATCCCGAATATTACCGCGATATGATTCGGAAAAAACAAATTGATCCGGAACGGATGACGGCGAACTTCGGCTTTTTCCCCGGCGATGGAACCGGCGTCGCACGCATTATGCTGAAAGATGAGCAGCTGGCCTTTTCGTATACCGGTATTACAAAAAACAGGATGGGCGCCTATCAATTTGACGGTTCACCGCTTCTGATGCAAATTAGAGATTCGGATACGATTGCTGTCAACTATACCGATGAGAAGGGACGGGTACAAATACGGTATTTTATTACGTTGAAGGAAGAGCCTCAGGAACTTGTGCAGGCGGAGACCGAGCGGCGGGATGATGTGCTGCAAACTCTTGTTACAACCGGTCCGGTGTTTAATTCCGTCAATTACGGCGTATTGCAATTCTCGGATGGCGGGCGCTTCCTCTGGAAGGGATACAAAGTGTTATCCCCGACGATTATTCCTAAGGGGGCAGGGAATTCCGGTTCCGTTGCAATCCGGTATTTTATCAGCGCTAAACTGAAAACCGAATACATGGGTGTTCTGTCCTTCAAATTCGACGGCAGCGGAGATTGGATCGATTTCTTTTACACGGTATCCAAGCAAGGGGTTAAACTTGAGTATGTACAGCCTGCGAATATCACCGACGGTGTCGCCGGCGTGCGTAACATTAATCCCGTTATTCTCTTTTTCGGAACGGAAGGAACGGAAGAATAATGCCGTTTGTGCAGCTTTCAAACATATCGCTTGCATTCGGTGATCGTGATATCCTGCAAAATATTACGCTGGTACTGACACAGGGAACAAAGGCGGCGCTTACCGGAGCCAACGGCAGCGGTAAATCCACCCTGATGAAGATTATCGCAGGGGTGATGCAGGCTGATTCCGGCTCTCTTTCGATGGAAAAAAATACCCGTGTTGCCTACCTGCCGCAGTCCGGTATTGTGCATAGGGGTAAAACGCTTATCGAAGAAGCCGATACCGCCTTTTCCCGTGGAGCGCAGCTGGTTGAACAGCTTGAAGCGGTCGGTAAACAGATGAGCGAAGAAGCGGATGCTGCAAAGGCGGAACGGCTGGCGCACGATTATCACGCCCTGCAAACCGAGCTTGAACAATCGGGTTGGTATTTCAGGCAGCGGCTGGCGGATGAAACGCTGCGCGGGCTCGGTTTTACGTCGGAAGATTTTACCCGCTTGACCGATGAATTTTCAGGCGGATGGCAGATGCGCATTGCGCTTGCGAAGATTCTTTTGAGCGGGGCTGACATCATCATTTTAGATGAGCCGACCAACTACCTCGATATCGAAGCGCGCAGCTGGCTTGAACTCTGGCTAAAAAAATTTACCGGCGGTTTTTTGCTGGTCAGTCATGACCGCTCGTTTTTAGATGCAACGGTTAACGAAACGTATGAATTGTTCAACGGAACGCTTAAACGCTATGCAGGAACCTATACCAACTATGAAAAGACGCGGGAGGTAGAGCTTGCCTCGCTGATAAAAGCGTACGCGCAGCAGCAGCTGGAAATTGCAAAAACCGAAGACTTTATCAGGAAGTTCCGCTACAAGGCGACAAAAGCCGCAGCGGTGCAGGATCGGGTAAAGCGGCTCGAAAAACTTGAGCGTATTGAATTGCCCGAACACTTAAAGAAAATTCACTTTAGTTTTCCACCCGCCCCTCATTCGGGAAATATTGCGTTACAAGCTGAGGGAATCACAAAGGCATACGGAGAACGGCTCGTGCTGAAAGACGCGGAACTCACCGTTACCAAGCAGGAACGGCTGGCATTGGCGGGACGGAACGGCGCCGGTAAAACCACTTTTTTGCGGATACTGGCAGGTGAAGATTCCGAGTATACCGGCTCCGTAAAGTACGGGGCGGGCATTATCACCGGTTATTTTTCGCAGGATGAAGCCGAACGGATTACCGGCAGCGAAACCATCATCCAGCTGATGGAGCGGGAAGCGCCGACACACCTTATACCGAAACTCTACGATATGCTCGCAGCCTTTTTGTTCCGCGGCGACGACATCCATAAGCAGCTATCCGTGCTGTCGGGCGGGGAAAAAAGTAGGCTGGCGCTGCTCCGACTGCTATTGAAGCCGCTCAATCTCCTCATATTGGATGAACCGACCAATCACCTCGACCTCCATTCCAAGGATGTGCTCCTCGATGCGCTGCAGCGGTTTGAGGGGACGGTTATCTTTGTTTCGCACGATAAGTTTTTTATTCAAGGGCTTGCCACCCGCATCCTTGAACTGACAGCTTCGGCAACGCCCGGCGCCGGTACCCGCATCAGAAACTTCCCGGGCACCTACGACTATTATCTATACCGGATTGCCGCCGAAGCAAACGGCGGTTCTGTTGCCGGCAGCCTCAGCGGGAAAACAGTGGATTCTTCGGGCGGCGGAAAACCAAGCAGTGCTTCCTCCGGTAAAGCATTAAGTGTACCTTCCGGTTCACAAGCGGGGATGCCGTTAGGCAGTATCGGCGGCGGAGCTCTTTCTTATGAAGAACAAAAAAGGCTGCGGTCGGAAAAGCGCAAACGCGAAAAGGAAGAAGAACGTATTTTTGCACAACTCGCCGAAACCGAAAACAAAATAAGAGAACTGGAAAACCAGCTCGCAAACCCCGAAGTTTATACCGACGGTGAAAAAGCTCGCAGCATTCTGCAGCAGATTCATGCCTTACAAGCAACATCCGCTGAACTTACGGAACAGTGGGAAGCGCTAAATTAATGACTTGCGGTTTTTAAATGTCCCTATAATAAACCATGGGTTTTCCCAAAAGTTGGCTGCTTTCGGGACAGCCCCTAGTTTAATTTTACCAACAAAAATTTTATAAGTGTACAGTTGCAAAAATTCCGTATCCGTGATACCGTATGATATTGCAATTGAAAAAGGTTATAAGCACAGCACACTATGGAACAAAACAATTTATTAACCGTTAAGAATTTGCACACGGCGTTCCGTATCGATGGCAACTACTATGATGCCGTTGACGGGGTGTCGTTTGACGTTCATCCCAATGAGATGCTTGCTATTGTTGGGGAATCCGGCTGCGGGAAAAGTACTATTGCAATGTCTATTATGGGATTGCACGATATGCGGTTTACTCGGGTTTCGGGTGAAATTCTCCTGAACGGCAGGGACTTACTGACACTCCCCGAAGACGAGATGAACAAAATCCGCGGAAAGGATATCGGATTTATCTTTCAGGATCCGCTTGCTTCACTTAATCCGCTGCAGCGGGTTGGGAAGCAGATTGAAGAAGCCCTGCTGTACCACACCAACCTCAACGAAAAAGAGCGGCAGGAGCGGGTTTTACAGCTTTTAAACGATGTCGGTATCCAGAACCCCAAGCGTACGGCGCAGCGATTTCCGCATGAGCTTTCCGGCGGAATGCGGCAGCGGGTACTTATCGCAACTGCACTGTCTTGTAATCCGTCGCTTATCATTGCCGATGAGCCGACGACGGCGCTCGACGTAACCATTCAAGCACAGATTCTTGATCTTATTAAAGACCTACAGGAAGAACACAAGGCTGGTATCATTCTTATCACCCATGACCTCGGCGTTGTCGCGCAGGTGGCCGACCGTGTTGCGGTTATGTATGCGGGGCAGATTGTCGAACTTGCTCCCGTGCAGGAGCTGTTTACTCATCCCTTGCATCCATATACCCGTTCTTTGCTTAAATCAATTCCGCAGACGGATAAAGACGACGATATGCTGCACGTTATTAAAGGTATGGTGCCGTCGCTTAAAAAACTCAAGCATACGGGCTGCCGGTTTGCCGACCGTATTCCGTGGATTCCGGCCGAAGAACACGAAGAGTCTCCGGTCTTGCACGAAGTAAGTCCCGCTCATTTTGTCCGCTGCTCCTGCTGGAAAAATTTCCGGTTCGAGGGTGAGGTTTAGAGGAGACGGATATGGCATTATTGGAAGTAAAAGATTTAAAAGTGCATTTCCCTATCCGCGGCGGCTTTTTTAATACGATACAGGATTATGTTCGGGCGGTGGACGGCGTTTCTTTTCAGATTGAAGCAGGAAAAACCTACGGCTTGATTGGGGAATCCGGTTCGGGAAAAACGACCATCGGCAAAGCGATTGTCGGATTGGAACAGCCGACCGGCGGCGAAATCCGCTACGAAGGCAGCCTCGTAAATACCAAGGCGCAGCGGAGAAAAATTAAATATAACCAAAACGTACAAATGGTGTTTCAGGACGTTATGTCGAGCCTCGACCCCAAAAAGCGTATCCGCGACATCATTGCGGAACCCATCAGAAACTTTGACCGGCTTTCAAAGGATGAAGAATTAAAAAAGGTACTTTCGCTCTTGCAGATTGTCGGGATTCCGCCCGACGGCTTATATAAATACCCGTATGAATTTTCGGGCGGGCAGCGGCAGCGTATCGGTGTTGCGCGTTCAATCGCCGTTAATCCGCAGCTCATCGTGGCGGACGAACCGGTTT
>CAUVKE010000060.1:0-6840 GCA_963552415.1 uncultured Treponema sp. | reverse complement strand
ATCATAATGCTCAAGCACGCAGAGGTAAATGATAATTTTAACGATACTTTGAATGCTGAACTTATGCTGCGAAGCTCCTACCTCATATAGCGTACCGTCCGTATCGATAAGCGCAGCGCCGACCTTTGTTTTATCTTCTTTCGCAAGTTCGGGAATATAGTCTGCAACCATCCCATTATCAACATACTGCACTCCATATTCATACGCGCGTTGTAAAATATCCCGTATTTCCACCCTACCACTCCTTACATCGCTAAATAAAGCTGATCTTTCACCCTCATATTTATCTTAAAATTCCTTAGGGCTATCCATTATGGCGATTATTGTACAACGGAATAATCGATAATGCAACAATAAATTTTTATTTGTTGCAGCTGGTATTCAGGGTTGTTGATTAAGAATACCGGCCGTTATCTTGCATAGAATGAAAAATATGCGTACACTTCGTTATTATGGAGAGCTTACAAACCGAAGCGTTGCAGCGGGTTGCTGCGTTTAAAAAACAAATGGCCGTATCCGTGATCGGGCAGGAACGGCTCATTGACGATATTCTTGTTGCCTATATTGCAGGCGGACATGTGTTGCTGGAGGGTGCCCCCGGCCTTGCCAAAACATTAACGGTACGGACTTTCGCGGAGCTTTCTCAATTAAGTTTTAAACGCATCCAGTTCACACCCGACTTGCTGCCTGCCGATCTCACCGGAACGCTCATCTTTGATTCTACCGCGCATCGCTTTGCGGTACGAAAGGGGCCGCTTTTTGCGCACGTAGTGCTGGCTGACGAAATAAACCGTGCTCCGGCAAAGGTTCAATCCGCATTGCTTGAAGCGATGGCGGAAGGTCAGGTTACCATCGGCGAAACGAGCTATCCCCTCCCTACACCGTTTTTTGTGCTTGCAACCCAGAATCCGATTGAACAGGAAGGTACCTATCCCCTTCCCGAAGCGGAACTCGATCGCTTCCTGTTTAAGCTTTTTGTCCCCTACCCTAAACCGGCGGATGAACTCGTCATCATGCTGAAAAGCGAGAACATCACCGCTTCGGTAAAAAAAACGCAAGAGCCCGAAACCGAATCGATTCTTTCCGTCGATATGCTCCATACCATCCGCAAAGGCGCTGAAGCCATCCGCTGCACCGAAGGTTTACACGAATACATTATTTCACTGGTTACGGCGACCCGTCCCATTATCGAAAAACGGGAAGAGCTGCCCCGCGGCAGTTATCTTAGCTATATCACCGTCGGGGCATCTCCCCGCGCGAGTATCGCCCTTTATCGGTGTTCAAAAATACGGGCATTTTTGAACGGACGCGACTATGTCCTGCCCGAAGACATAAAAACTCTCGCCTACCCTATTCTGCGCCACCGCTTAAAACTTTCGTATGAAGCGAGCGCGGAAAATATCAGTGCAGATGAAATTATCGCCGAGCTGCTCGAACTTATTCCGCAGCCGTAACATATTGGAGGAACTATGAATAAAGAACTTGACGCCGTAGCACTTTCGATACGGAGCCTTTCAATTGATGCAATCGAAAAAGCCAATTCCGGCCATCCCGGGCTTCCGCTCGGAGCCGCCGAACTCGCAGCGGTGCTGTACGCAAAAATTTTACGGCATAATCCGAAAAATCCCCAATGGGCAGACCGCGACCGGTTCATCTTGTCAGCGGGACACGGGTCTATGCTCCTGTATGCCGCGCTGCATCTTGCCGGTTACGATCTTTCGCTCGACGATATCCGCTCGTTCCGGCAGATCGGTTCCCGCTGTGCAGGGCATCCCGAATACGGCCTCACCCCCGGCGTTGAAGCCACCACCGGGCCGCTCGGTCAGGGCATTTCTACCGCAGTCGGGATGGCGATTGCCGAAGCGATGCTTGCAGCGCGGTTCAATACCGAAGAGTACCGCATTGTCGATCACTATACCTACGCGCTGGTGGGAGAAGGCTGTTTAATGGAAGGGGTTTCTTCCGAAGCATCGAGCCTTGCCGGTACGCTGAAACTCGGTAAGCTCATTGTGTACTATGATAAAAACAATATTACGATAGACGGTTCAACCGATATCGCCTTTACCGAAGATGTTACAAAGCGGTACGAGGCTTACGGTTGGCAGGTGCTGCACGGGTCGATGTATTCCTACAGCGATATAGAAAAGCTCACTACGGAGGCAAAGAAAGATCCCCGCCCCTCGCTCATCATACTCGATTCGGTGATCGGAAAGGGAGCGCCCGCTGTCGAGGGAACCGCTGCCGCGCACGGAGCGCCGCTCGGTCAAGAGAAGCTGGCAGAGGCAAAGCGGAACTTAGGGCTTGACCCTGCAGAACAGTTCTTTGTCGCCCCCGAAGCCTACCGTTATTTTGAAGAGCGGCAAAAGGAATTCGCTCAAGCGGAAGCCGACTGGAATAGCCGCGTTGCCGCATGGAGCGCCGCCTATCCCGAACGGCGCAAGGAATGGGATCGAAGCTTTGTACAAGGCGGTATCGACCAAGCCGTACTCGACGGCGTTGCCGATCCTGTCTTTAAAAAAGATGAAATGATTGCGACGCGGGCGGCTTCCAAAACCGCACTGAACGCTTTTGCAAAGGCGTTCCCGAATCTCGTCGGCGGTTCGGCGGACTTGCAGGGGCCGAATGCGGTCGCCTTGCAGGATACCCAATCGTTTACCGCAGCAACGCCGCAGGGACGGTACATCCACTTCGGTATCAGAGAATTCGCGATGGCAACGATTACCAACGGTATTCAGCTGCACGGCGGCTTCCGCGCCTTCTGCGCAACCTTTGCCGTGTTCTCCGACTATCTGCGTCCGGCGCTCCGGCTCGCGGCACTGATGCGTATCCCTTCTATTTTTGTATTGACCCACGACTCCATCTTTGTCGGCGAAGACGGCCCGACCCATCAGCCGGTGGAAACGCTCGCAAGCCTCCGCGCCATTCCTAATCTGTTGGTACTCCGCCCTGCCGATGCGGAAGAAACCGCTGTCGCATGGAGAATTGCGCTGGAGCAGAAAGATCGTCCGGTCTGTTTAATACTGAGCCGCCAGAATCTGCCCATACTGGAAAAAGCCGAACCTCAGTGGAAAGCTCTGATGAAAGCCGCCGGAAGCTATATTGTAACAGGTACCGACGGTACGCCCGATGTAACGATACTTGCGACCGGTTCCGAAGTCAGCCTTGCCTGCGAAGCCGCAGAGCTTGCCGCTCCGAAAAAAGTACGGGTGGTCTCCGTTCCGTCGAAAGAGCTTCTGGAAGCACAAACATCTTCATATAAAGAGCAGTTGGTGGGAAGCAGTGCCGTCCGTGTGATGGTTGCGGAAGCCGGAGTTAAACAGGGCTGGGAAGGCTGGGTACAGTCGCCGGAGAAAGATATTTTTTCGATAGAACGTTTCGGCGAATCGGGACCCGCAAAAAAAGTTGCGGAGCATCTCGGATTTACCGCCCAAGCGCTTGCCGCTCGTATCAAAGAATAGTAAAAATCAAAGGTTTACCAGGCTGCCCTCATTATGCAGCCTGGGTAACCGTCGAATTCTACTACCACGTAAACGTGCCCTTCAGCCACACAGCGCTTATCTTGTGTAAGGCCGCAAAATCGCCCTTGCCGTCATAGCCTTTGGTATACACATCCCCGCCGAGTGCAAAATTGATATTATCGGTGAGGGCATAGCTAACCGAATAGGCACTGGATGTACTGCCGTAGTTTATATCAATAACGCCGCTAGCCGAAAGTTTGAGCGTGTCGCGCAAAAATGTTTTACTTACACTGAGGCTGACAAAGCCCTTGTGCATCGGCCGCTCTATATCGTTTTTATGATTGAGGATGAGGTCTTCAAAATACTGAGCGCTCAGCGTCCACGAACTCTTGATCCAGTCAATGCCGGCAAGCAGCAGCAGCTGGTGTTTGCGCAGTGCGGGTTTAAAGGTGAGCGGTATACCACCCGCACCGGGCACCCCTGGAATAGGATTTTGATTTTTCGGTTCAAAATAACGCCCCCCAATCCACGCGGTTTCCAACCTGATTGTTACATCGCCTGCAGGAATCGCCGCATCTATGCCTGCCATCTTGATACGGTAATATTCCTGATTGATCGTAAGAAACGCCTGTTCGGGGAAGTGCATTGCGTTCAATGTTACATACCCGCTTTTTACATAGTGTGGATTTTTATCCCAGCCGTAAAAGCCGGAAACGGAAAAATCGACGCCGGGTAAAAAGAAAGAAAAACGAGCGGCCGCTTCCGTGTCGGTAAACATCTTGGGTTTTGTTCCCGTCTTTGTGTACTTAACCGGAATAGAACCATACGGCAGAGTAAATATATCCGGTGTATCGATATAGTAGAGACCGTCTTTTGCGCCGTTTTCAAAGCCAAAACGCGGCAGCTTATTCGGGGTAAAAAACGGTACGGCAATCGCTTCAAACGTAAACAGATCGTGAAAAAAACGCAGACGGACACCGTCCGACGGAAGCCGCGCATCATCGCCGCTAAAGGCGATAAACTCCGAGCTATCCCGCGCGCTTAATACATCAGTGAGCTTAAACCCATCCGCCTGTCCCCACGCAATAACCTGCCGCCCGACACTGATATCCCATATCTCACCCGAATAGCGGTAATACGCTTCGTTCAGCCGAAAGCCGGTACGCGCGGGGTTGCGGTAATTGTATTCGGCTGCGGCGGAAATAGCCGCGTAAGAAGAACCGGCAGAGACCTCACTGTTTATCCGGGCAATCGAACGGGATGCTCCGTATTCGAGATTTTTTTTAGCATCATTCCAACGAACGCCGTGCAGTGTTTCAATTTTGCCGCTTACTGTAAAGACAGGTTTTGCAGTGTCATCTTCCAAATCGTCGGAAAATTCGTCATCTTTCGAATTATCAGTTGTTTGATATTCGGCTTGACCGCTGGAGGACGAATCCGCTACTTGAGCTGTTCCTGCATTTCTGCCTACGTCCGCTGCCTCCTGCGCAGTACAGGGAGGCGTTAATACAAAAAACAGCATCCAAAACATCCATAACAAAAATGATTGTCCATACTTTTGTATTGTTTTCATGATGTCATCACTCCTTTTCTTGGTGATTTATCGCAACGTATCACTCGTATCGGCTACCAGTTGTCCGTACTCCCGCTTCATAGCTTCTCGGCTGCTTGCTGTAGTAATATCGCCGAAAATAAAACGCATAAAATTAAAAATAATGGGAGTTGAACCCGTTTCTAATCCACTCGTTAGTCTTGTTTGCCATCCTTTACCGCTTGCTTTGAGCGACTCAAGTAAATCCACATCAATCCTAATGTTTAGGATAACTCTATTCTTTTGCTACTGTACCATACCGGATTTAACGTGCTTCATTACGAGCGGTTTGCCGTTTACCAACAGCTGTTTTCTCGCAGCGCATACGCGGAAATCCTCTATTGTAAAGGGTACTGCAAAGAACAGTTCCGCATCGATTGCTTGCGGTTTCTGCACTGGCGGCGTAGCTGCGTCAGCGCCTTCCAGTGTTACCGGCGTACCGGCAGCCGCACCGGGCATTCCGACCAGTTCAACCCGCTCGGTTCCGTCCGCATCGGTATAATGAGACGCTAAGAGCATTCCCTTCGATTCAATCCCGCGCATTTTCCGCGGCTTTAAGTTTTCTGCAAGGATAATATCGGCGCCAACCAGCTCTTCCGGCGCAAAATACGGCGCTAAGCCGGAAAGGATAACCCGCCCGCTTTCCGAGCCGTCATCGATGGTTTCCACAAAGAGCTTATCCGCATCGGGGTGTTTTTCCACAGAAATGATCTTCGCGGTTTTTAACGAAATATAATCGGTAAACAGCCGTTCGGGAGGAATATCAGCCCATTCCGGCTTGGCCTGCTTCTCGTTTTTACTTCCCGCACTCTGCTGCTTTTTTCCGCCCTGTTCTCCGCCTGCTTGCTTTCCCGCAGCTTGTTTTCCGGCTTGCGCGGCGCGTTCCTTCTGACTTCCTGCATAGCGTTCGCGGTATGCTGCAATCGCATCGTTTTCCAGCGTTTTAAAGATGATTGCAGGCTTTTGTACCCGCTCCAAACCGCTCCGCTCCAAGAGGTTTTCCCATGCAAGGGCATTTTCGGGACGGGGCTGCACGGGATGTTCCCAGTCAAAGACATTGCCCGACCATATCTTAATACCTAAGAACGAAGCAACCGCATCGGCGTATTCCGGCATATACGGGTGCATCACTATCAGTAAATCCTTGATTAAATAGCACAGTTCAAAGAGGAGCGCTTCCGCTTTTTCGGGATCAGCCTCGCGGTTTTTCCACGGCTCTCCGTCCTGAAACGCTTTGTTGGCAACGGAGGAAAGCGCAAACAACTCGTGGAAAGCATCACGCAGTTCCGCTTCTTCAAGCAGTGCGGTGATTTTTTCAATGCTGTACTTTGCTGCAGCACGCAAGCCTTCCGTTACCGCGCGGATATCTTCCCGGGAAGAAGTGAGACCATCCCGCTGCGGGATAACGCCGTCATAATAGCGCGACACAAAGGTGAGCGTCCGGTTTATCAGATTACATAAGTTCCCGACCAGCTCGCTGTTTACACGCTCCTGAAAATCCTTCCACGTAAACAGGGCATCGTTCTTTTCGGGGCGGTTATAGAAGATATAGAAACGCCACATATCCGCCGGAATCCCCGAATCCTTTGCATCAGAACCGAACACGCCGATTCCCTTCGATTTGGAGAACTTGCCGGATTCGTAGTTGAGGTATTCACTGCTTGAAATATGATGGAGCTTTACCCAATCCTTTTCCGACGCAATGAGCGAGCTGGGGAAAATCACCGTATGGAAGGGGATATTATCTTTTCCGATGAAGTGCACCATTTTTGTATCGGGGTCTTTCCAATA
>CAUVKE010000059.1:0-6916 GCA_963552415.1 uncultured Treponema sp. | reverse complement strand
TTTGATGTGCCGGGAGAAGAATACTACCGCGATTCCGGTTCGATGGTCGATGCAACGGGAAAACCGGTGAACGGATGCCGCTCGTTCTCTACCGATGGGAAAAAATGCCAGTATGTACTCCGCAAAGATGCAACCAATAAAGATTGGTTCGGTAAGGCGACCCAATGCTTCCTCGTTGTTTCCGATGTAAACCGTATGACTTCCCCATGGGAAGAACGGCATCGTACTATCAGCGCCGCATCGCGCATACGTTAATACGCGATGTTTGCGAATAGGTTTATTCGTGCGGAGGCTTTAATACCCTTTGTTTCATAGCAAAAAAAATGTGCTGTTATTGATAAAATTTTTTATTCTCATGTATAATAGCGGAAAAGGAGCTATACATATGAAAAAAGCAATTTTCTTTTTGCTATTATCAATAGCAGTATTTTCTTTGTTTACATCGTGTACAACATCTCCGCCCCCGCCGAAAGAAGAACCTCAACGGATAGAGGAGGCGCCTGCGAAAGAACCGGAACAGCCTAAACCAAAGGAACCTGTTCCGGAGGAAAAACCGAAAACGGTAAGTGTCAAAAAATACACCGTTGTTAAAGGCGATATTCTTTCACGAATTGCCTTGAAGCACTTTGGAAGTGTTGACAGAGCATACTATTTTCCCATTATCATGGTGATGAATAATGGGAAAATAAAGCATCCCGATAAGATACGCCCCGGTATGACGCTGGATATTCCGGATTTTCAGGAATTTATGGCTCATCCTGAATATCGGCAAAAAGCGAAATCTCAATTTGAGCAGTGTATTACAATATACAAAAAAGAAAAAAAGTTCACTATGATGAAACGATTGCAAAAACGCATAAACTATATGGATAAGCCGCAGTAGCACCATAAAATCATCACACCCCGACTCAAGAAACGTCGGGGTATGAAACCCTCCGCACGACGGGCGCCTCTATTCCGAAGGACGCGAAGCAAATCTAACTAAGTTTTTAGAGGCGCCCGTCGGTCAATACACCCATAAGGCTTTCAGTTGCTACATATAGCACTTTGTTGATAGTTCTACCGTCCTGTCGGCAAATTAACCCGCAGCGCATCAAGGAACAAAATCAGATAAGACTTTTCCAAAGGCCGCTGTATATCCCGACAGCTCATGTATATCATTTTGCAGCTATTTACACAATTTATTTTACAGGGTCTACAGGACGATTAAATTAATTCGCACCCCAATCAACAGTCTTCAGAAACATCAGTTCCTGAAGACTGTTGCATCTTAAAGAACTTTCTCCAACGTCAGTAATTTTATTTTTCTATCAAGGCCGCCTGCATAGCCGGTTAAATTGCCGTTCGCTCCGATAACGCGATGACAGGGCACTATAATAGAAATTCCATTATGACCGACTGCGCCGCCCACCGCCTGTGCGGACATACGGGATAAACCTCGTTGACGGGCAATCTGCTTAGCTATTTCGCCGTAGGTAGTTGTATGCCCGTATGGAATAGTACAGAGGATATTCCACACTGCATTTTGGAAGCCCGTTCCGTTAAAATGGAACGGCACGATAAAATCAGGTTCTTTTCCGGAAAAATAGACATCAAGCCATCGCTTTGTTTGGTGTAAAAACGGGGTTTCTTTTTCTTCATGCTGTTCTTCAAGATACTGAGCAAAAAACTTTTCACCGTTGAACCACACGCCGGTCAAACCTGCGCTGTCTGCTGCCAGCAAAATATTCCCCAGCGGAGAATCATACCATTGAGTATATGTCATACGTATCCTCGGTTATCACATTTCAAGGCAACCTGTTTTAAAACTCATACGCGAGGGTAAGTCTGATAAAGCTGTTGCGGGAAAATTGTCCGAAGTTTCCGGTCTTTTTACCGCCGAAGATACCGACATTACAGTCGATAAGCAAGGTTGCGAGCTGCCAATGGATACCGGGCATAATGCAAAAGTCTGCGTCCTCAAGCCCGACAATGGCGCCGAGTTTCCATTCCAAAGAACTGCGTAGGAGCGTTTGCGATACGGAAAATGCGAGCTTAGTATCCGTTGTTTTTTTTCCGTATTCCACATCGTTGATTTGAGCAGCGCTTCTGTTATGATGAAGCCGGATATTTTCCGCTGCGGTCAAACTCACGGTAAAGCCGAGCGGTGCGGAATAGACCGCGCCGATATTCCACGCAAGCGACGGGTTATATATGGAAGGATTATTGCCTGATAAATCCGAGGTGATATTTGCGGCGAGTTCCGCACTGAGCGATACGGGGCCGAGTCCGACACCGTAGTCAATACCGATATGATGATAGGGATTATAGAGGCCGGTAAAAGTTGCAGGGGAAAGGGTTTTAAACGCAAGCTCCGGCAGCCGACCGTAAAAATATTGAATGCCGAAGTCGTGCTTGCCTCCTACGGCAGCCGTAAGCCGCCCGCCGCCCTGCGAATAGGCAAGGGTATTGGTTTTAACTGTGCTAACCGCACGGGTAAAAAACGACGGGTCGGTTTGCACAATCCGGTCAAACTGTTGCGAATACCAGCGGTCGGTTTTTCCGGTAACAATGCGGTTCCCTTCAAATACCGGTAAATATACGCCTTCCAGTTTGAGATCGTGCGGAAGGTACACGGTGGCGGATATGAGCGGGCGGGCAATTTTCATCTCCTGCGGGGCATACATCAGCGTAAGGTCGGTTTTGTCGCGAGGATTGACGATATCAAGAACGCTCAAATCATCCGCCCGCCCCCAGTTCATCTTTTGGATACCGCCGGTAATGACTACCGAACTAAAGAGCATTTTAAGATATGCTTCGTCAATCCACGGAGCAATCTGGGACTGTTCGGGAAAAACAGCCTGCGTTTTGCCGAGCAGGGGAGCGAGGGTTTTACCGTTCAGCTTAACACCGAAATAGGCTTCCGTCATCGGCGCGGTTGCATGGACGTGCAGCTTTCCCTCAACCAGCGAGCCGGGCTGTACATCCTTAAAAGTCTTAAAATCATTAAAATAAAACGAGCCGCCGAGAGAAAGCTTTCCGCCGATATCAATCGAAAAAGCACTACCCGATTCTGCCTCGCTTTCAAAGCCGAAGTCATCGGCTGCCTCTTCCGCATTCAACGCCGCCGCACAGCACAAGAAAACGCAGGTAGTGATCATCAATACAATTTTTTTCATTTCCGCCGTTTCAAATCCTTCGTGTGAAATTTTCTTAAAATTTCACGCATTTTTTCTCGCAGAAAGGTAATCGCATCAGACAGATAAATAAAAATCGCAAAATAAATAGGCTATGAGACCATTTGAGCCGCAAAGCGGCGAAATTCTGGTTGAATAGCCTATTTATTTTGCGGGGATATTAACGAATGTCTGATACGATTACCTACAACTTAGATAGAGGTATAATATCTGGTGCCGTATTTTCACCTTCCATTGCAGAAAATTCGCTGAGTAATTTCTTACCGCCGGAAGATATCCGCGTCGGTATTTTTATGATTACCTTGAAGTAGAGATCGCCGGTTCTGCCGCTTGCAGCGGGGACACCTTCTCCGCGTACCTTGAGCGCATCGCCGTGTTGTGTACCTGCGGGAATTTTTACCGTCAGGCGCTTATCGTTCAGCGACTTTACCGTTATCTCTCCTCCGAGCGCGGCTTGCGTCATCGAGATGGGAATTACACAGTACAGGTCGTTCCCGTGCCGTTCAAATAAGTGATGCGGCTTAATAAAGATGAATACATAGAGGTCGCCGTAATCGCCGCCGCCTGAACCTGCATTCCCCTGTTTGGGAATGGTGATGCGCTTGCCTTCTTCAACACCGGCGGGAATTGTGATGATAATTTTTTGCTTTTTCCGCTCTAAGCCGGAACCGCCGCATTTCTTGCACGGGTTTTCAATAATAGTTCCCGCGCCGCCGCATCGCCGGCAGGTACTCGCAATGGAGAAAAAGCCGGTGTTCTGCCGTACCTGTCCGGTACCCTTACAGTCGGGGCACATCTTTCTGCCGCCCCCGCCGGCGCTTCCGGAACCTTTGCATTCCGTACAGTGCTCATCGCGTGAATACTGTATTTCAATCTTCTTGCCGTATACGGCGTCGGTAAAGTCGATCTGCAAGTCATACCGGAGGTTTGCACCCCGTGCAGGGCCGCTGCTTCGTGAAGAACCGCGGCTCGATGAACCGAACCCGCCGAATCCTCCAAAGCCGCCTCCGCCGAATAAGCTTTCGAACAAGTCGGAAAGCCCGCCTCCGCCGCCGAAGATGTCTTCAAAACCTTGGAATGCAGACGGATCAAAACCTCCGCCCATATTTTTAACACCGTCAAAACCGTATTGGTCATAGACGCTGCGTTTTTTATCGTCAATAAGCACTTCGTAGGCTTCGGTCGCCTCTTTAAATTTTTCTTCCGCTTCTTTATTTCCGGGGTTTTTATCGGGGTGATATTGAATTGCCAATTTGCGGTAGGCTTTTTTTATTTCATCGGCGGTAGCGGTCTTTGCTACGCCCAATACCTCATAATAATCTCGTTGTGCCAAAATAAGCTCCTAGGGTTCCATCATGAATAATGTATAATAACAATAAATAGACTAATAAAGCAATAACGCAAATACCGCCATTAAGGGATTCCGCATTATAAAAATACTAGAGACTTTTCCTCATCGTTATGAGAGCGCTTCTACTTCCTGTACGGTTAAGCCGGTTACCTGTACGATCTTCTGGAGGGGATCCCCGAATTGTTTTAATATTCGTGCTGTTTCAAGAGCTTTTTGTCGAGAACCTCTTACTTCACCTTCAGCAAGGCCTCGCTCGACCCCAGCGTTGAATTGCGTCTCCGAGATGGTCGTGATATCGCTTTTCAGCTTCATTCTTGACTCATACAGTTTCCGTTCTGTCGGTGATAAGGTTAATACGTCTATTTTTTCATTCAGCATTTGTAATACCGGTGACTTCGTTGCTATCATCGCTCGCTCCTTCCTATTAGTCGCTCCTATAAATCGCAGCCAGTTAATAAGCTGACCTCGTTTACCAGCCGCTTTCCCTTCTGCTTTCGCCCTTTTTGCTGCTTGCAAGTCCAAAAAATGTATTTCAAGTACATCCGTCAGTATGGTATGCACTGTTTTTTCTTGTAACAGGTACTCTGAATGAATAGCGTCATTGAGCTTGAAACCGTCTGCAATAATATTGATTGCGATACATCTATGCAGTTTATCATACGATTCTCCGGCTTTAAAATCAGCTGTGTACATTTTTGCCCAGTAGAATAGCGTTCGTTTTACAAATGAGGCATTCCACGACGCTTGTATCTCTATGTCGATAACCGTACCGTCAGTTAGCTTGAGTTTTACATCAAGGATACCGGTTTTATCGCTGAACTCCTCCTTCGTCAACTCTTTATCCATAAATTCAAGACCGAGAACCTGTTGAGGTGTAAGGTCAAGAATGCATTCCAGAAAGTCCTGCAAGAGCGGTTTATTTTCTTCTGAGCCTAACAAGCGTTTGAACGCATAATCGTTTGTGAGGGTTATCTGTAATTCGTCTTCCATAGCTGTAGAAAGTATAGGGTATCAGAATATAAAATGCAATGCGCGGAGTACAGAAGAAAAACGCAAGGCAGGAAGGGTTTAATGTTTGTATTTGCGTTATTATGATTGAGTACATGACTGCGCAACATTGTACTATGATAAAACCTGTTCCGTAATAGCGTATAGGCCATCTCTAAAAACTTGGTTTTGTACAAAAACTGCACCTTTTGGTTTTAAGGCATCCCTAAAATCCTATTGGATATTTAGGGATGCCTATCGGTTTATTTATCTTCGTCTTTTACGACTTCGTAGTCAACGTCGTCGGCGGTTCCCTTGGTGGGGTCGCTGTCAGATGCACCGGCTGCTGCGCCTGCTCCGGCAGCTCCCGCCGCACCGGCGCCCTGCTGCTTGTACATTTCTTCTGCAATCTTGTACGCAGCCTGCTGGAGCGCTTCGGTCTTGGACTTAATGTCGACAGTATCTCCGCCTTCGATCGCCTTCTTTAAAGCTGCAACCGCTTCTTCGATGTGCTGCTTGTCGGCGGCGTTTACCTTATCGCCCATTTCCTTTAAGGTCTTTTCGGTCTGATAGATCATCGAGTCCGCTTCGTTACGTACCTCAACCTTTTCACGCTCTTTCTTGTCGTTTTCGGCGTTGGCTTCCGCTTCCTTCACCATGCGGTCGATTTCGCTTTCGCTCAAGCCGCTGGAACTTTCGATGCGGATGTGCTGTTCTTTACCGGTGCCGAGGTCTTTTGCGGAAACGTGCACGATACCGTTCGCGTCGATGTCGAAGGTAACTTCGATCTGCGGAACACCGCGGGGAGCCGGAGGAATACCGACCAAGTCGAAGTTGCCAAGCGTCCGGTTTTGGCTTGCCATACCGCGTTCACCCTGCAAGACATGGATGGAAACCGCGGTCTGTCCGTCAGCCGCAGTCGAGAACACCTGACTCTTGCGGGTAGGAATGGTGGTGTTGCGGTTAATCAACGGAGTGAATACGCCGCCCATTGTTTCGATACCGAGCGAAAGCGGGGTAACGTCCAAGAGCAATACGTCTTTAACATCGCCGCCCAAGATACCGCCCTGAATAGCAGCCCCGACCGCAACCGCTTCGTCGGGGTTTACACCCTTTGAACCTTCTTTGCCGAAAATCTCTTTGATAATCTGAGCAACTTTCGGCATACGGGTGGAACCGCCGACCAGCAGGATTTCGTCGATCTGGCTTGCTTCAAGCCCTGCATCCTTTAAGGCTTTGCGGCACGGTTCTTTGGTGCGTTCAAACAGGTCGTCGGTCATCTGTTCGAACTTTGCGCGGGTCAGTGTTTTCTGCAAGTGCTTGGGACCGTTTGCGTCGGCGGTGATAAACGGAAGGTTGATTTCCGTTTCCGCACGGCTGGAAAGCTCGATCTTTGCCTTTT
>CAUVKE010000058.1:0-6920 GCA_963552415.1 uncultured Treponema sp. | reverse complement strand
ATAAAACCGCCGTAGAAAACAACGGCCGAACTCGTTTTGTCTATCAAGGAGAAACGGGCAAAAAAATTTATCTCGCGGGAACGTTTAATAATTGGGATCCCTTTATGTACAGCTTAGAAGAAGTGATGCCCGGCCGATACGAATTATACCTTCCGTTGCCGAACGGCGTTTGGTACTACGCATACTTTAAAGACGGAAAACAAATTCCCGATACGACAAACCGCGAGCACGTCTACATGGCCGACGGCCGGACTGCTTCGGTTATTTCCGTGGAATAGCGGCATATAGGCTTCTTGCCGTATGAAGACATTCCTGAAGCAATCGACGGAAGCGCGGCGCGAACTCATTCTTACCGCTCATCCTATTAAAACATTGCTGATTCTCTCTCTTCCATCACTGCTGATGAATACCGTGCAGGCGATGATGCCGTTTACCGACGGGCTTTTTATCAATAATTTAACGAATTATGCGGTAACCGGCGCGGTAACATTTTCTCAGCCGATTATTTCGATGGTATTGGGTTTATCGCAAGGGTTAAGCGTTGCTGCGATGGCAATTATCGGACAGCTGAACGGTAAAGGAGCAATCGAAGAAGGCAAAAGGGTTGCCGCGCAGATATTTTTATTCGCGGTCATACTCGGTATCATCAGCGCACCGCTGCTCCTGATCATCAGTGTGGCGGTTTCACGGAGCTTGCAGAGCGATATCGCACCCTATGTCCGCCAATACATCGCGTGGTACAGCATCGTCTTACCGTTCAGCTTTTTGGAGTCCGTATACAACGGTATCAAGAACGCGAACGGAAAACCCGAAGCGGCTTTTACCCGAATGACCATCCTCTTTATTATGAAGGTTGTCGGGAATTTCATCTTTCTCTATATGTTGCGGCTCGAAATTCTCGGCTGCGTGCTCGCCTCGCTTTTGGCAAACGTAACAATCACAGTCTGGATGGTATACGAATTGTTCATCCACAAAAGTCCGGACAAGCTCGATGTCAAAAACTTCAAGTTCGATTCAAAAATCATCAAAGAGGTCCTGAAAGTCGGTTTTCCGGCAATGTTCAACTATTCTTTTTTATACTTAGGTTTTTTCCTTATCAATAAAGAAATTGAAAGATATGGCGCCATCGTCGTTGCGGCGCAGGGAATCGCGAGCAATATCAATGCACTGTGCTTCAACCTGCCTGCGGCTTTTAGCGCGGCAATTACGACGATGGTCAGTATGCACATCGGCGCAGGATATCAGCAAAAGGCAAAACGGGATTGTCTCCTCGGCTGCATCACCAGCATCATTATCGCCGTTATAATGATTTCGATTATGATTCCGCTTTCGCCGTATCTAACTGTCTTATTCAGACGGGAGCCGGAAATTATCGGTATTGCAAACAACGCGCTCAACATCTACACCTATTCGATTATCGGCTTCGGTATTTGTATGACCATTCAAGGCGCGTTTATCGGACTCGGAAAAACGAAGATGCCGCTTGTGCTCGGTGTGCTCCGTATATGGCTGCTGCGTTACATCTTTGTACTGGCGACGGAACACATCCTGCAATACTATGCTATTTTTTGGGGAAATCTCTTTTCAAATATAACAACTGCGCTTATCGCAACCGTCCTCATTTTGCGGACAAAATGGGTGTCAGCACTCACCATCACCACTGAAAAAAAGGAGTAACCGCCATGCACGGTTCACTGGCACAGATACCGCAAGTTGAAAAACTTCTGTCGCATCATGACCTTTCCGGCTGCATCGAAAAACTCGGCAGACCGATTGTATCCATTATCGTATCGGAGTATATCAAGCACATACGGGCTGAGGCTTTAAAAGGAGTCGCCGTTCCGTCTTTTGATGTGTGTATAGCGGACATCCGGCAGCGGTGCACGAAGCATATACGGAAGCGGATTTCGAAGATTATCAACGCGACGGGCATTATCCTGCACACCAACCTCGGACGAAGCCCGCTTCCGCACGGTATTTGGGATGCGGCAAAGGAAGCAGCCCAATCATATTCGGCTATCGAGATGGATTTGGAGGACGGCAAACGGGGACAGCGGTTCCCCTTTGCCGTCGAAGCGATGAGTACGCTTGTCCGTGCGGAAGCGGCGCTGATGCTGAACAACAATGCTGCCGCCGTGTTTCTGTTACTTAAAGCGCTTGCGGGAGGCAAAGAGGTTATCGTTGCGCGCGGCCAGCAGGTGCAAATAGGCGGCGGCTTCCGCATTCCCGATATTCTGCGGGAGGCAGGCTGCACGCTCGTAGAAGTCGGCACTACCAACATCACCACCCTTGAAGACATTACCGCCGCCGTTACCGAACAAACGGCAATGGTGCTGTGGGTACATACCTCAAACTATAAAATCCGCGGCTTTACGGAGCAGCCCTCCCTTACCGCCATCCGCAAGGCCTTGCCACCTGAGGTAATCCTTGCGGTGGATCAAGGGTCAGGCACTATTTCGCTTAACCTACAAGATGAGCCGACCGTACCGGCCTTATTAAAAGAAGGCGCCGACCTCGTGTGTTTTTCTGGGGATAAAGTATTCGGCGGCCCGCAGTGCGGATGGATTACCGGCAAAAAAGATTTAATCGCCCTCATTGCCCGCCATCCGCTGATGCGCACCTATCGGGTAGGCCGCGCCGTCGCCGCTTTAATGGAAGAAACCCTCGTGCACT
The DNA here is from genome assembly GCA_963552415.1 of uncultured Treponema sp. Classification (GTDB taxonomy): domain Bacteria; phylum Spirochaetota; class Spirochaetia; order Treponematales; family Treponemataceae; genus Treponema. The sequence goes on along the minus strand of CAUVKE010000058.1, from coordinate 4,247 downwards.
ACCTGAATAACGGAAAGAGCGCCGCGGCCGAAGCGTTGCTGCTCGACCCTGCCGTGATAAGAAAACGGAGCGAAAAACTTGTGAGAAAACTGCCGTCCGGAACCGCATGTGTTGTCCCCTACCCTTTCTCGCTCGGCGGCGGCAGCACCCCCGATGAGACCTTCCCGTCATGGGCAATTATGCTGCACACGCATAAACCGGAAACGGTAAAGACCGCACTGCGGTTTTGCAGCATTCCGATTATCGCTATTATTTCGGAGGATAGGCTGCTGTTACACCTTGCGACCGTAAATCCTGCCGATGATGCATATCTTATCCAAGAATTACAGGAAATCTCTAAAAACTCGCCCGGCTTTTAGAGGTTCGTTAAAAAATTATAGAGGTGCGTTGACTATGGCATATATTTTAGGAACCGCCGGACACGTCGATCACGGCAAAACCGCATTGGTAAAATGCTTAACCGGAGTGGAAACCAGCCACATCCCCGAAGAAAAGAAGCGGGGTATGACTATTGAGCTAGGTTTTGCCGCCTTGGAAGATCCCGTACACGGAACGGTCGGCATCGTCGATGTTCCCGGACACGAACGGTTTATCCGTAACATGGTGGCAGGCACGTGGGGACTTGACGCGGCAATGCTGATTGTCGCAGCGGACGACGGATGGATGCAAATGTCGTCCGATCACCTGCGGGTACTTAAAGCGATGCATATCAACTCTATCCTGTTGGTCATAACCAAATCCGACTTGGCCGATCCCGATATGATCGAGCTGATACGGGAAGATGCAAATCGTCATTGTCGCGAAATCCTCGGAAGGGAATTACCCTCGGTGGCTGTTTCCGCACATACCGGCGCCGGTATCGACGAACTCAAGAAAAAAATTACGGAATTATTGAGCGCCGTCCGTACCGCTCCATTGGATAAACCGTTCCTGTATATCGACCGCGCCTTTACGCTGAAAGGAATCGGCATCACGGTAACCGGTACGCTCCGCGGTAAAAGCATTGCCGTCGGCGATCAGCTTGCACTCTATCCCGGCGGAACCGAGTGCAAGATTAAAAACATTCAAAATCACCACGCCGACGTATCTTCTTCCGAATCGGGAATGCGGACGGCACTCAACCTGAAAATATCCGAAAAGGAAAAGGTAGCGCGCGGGATGCTGCTTGCAGGCATTGGCGAAAGTCCCGTACTGCAAGGATCCGAACTGCTCGTCCGTGTCGATGAATATTTTAACAAACAGGAAACCGGCGCCGGTATGAAAAATCATATCGAACTGGAACTTGCAACCGGCAGTACCAATGCCATCGGCGCGATTCACTTTAACAAAACCGATCCCACGCTGGCGCGGGTGTCCTTGCAGGAACCTATCGCCGGACGATGGAATCAACCGGCCGTCCTTATTAGGCATGGCGGAAGTTCCATTCTCGCCTCGTGCAGAATACTTGCGGCCTTTGACTCCTACCGCGCGGCCGTCTTTAAACAGTTTTTTTCGGTGTATGCCGGACGGGAATTACCGTCGTGGAAAAGCTGCGGCTTTTTTATCACCGGCTTTATAGAAAAAGACCGCGCGGAACCTAAGGAGCTTTCGACTGATGCAAAAGACGTTACGGTCTGCGGCAAACAGCTCATCTTTACCAAGAAGCTCGCCGAATGGGAAGCAAAGATTTTAGAGACCGCAAAGAAAAGTCAGGCAGGTTTTACGCTTGAGGAAATCGATACGGCTGTGCCGGTAAAGGTGCGGCAGGAAATCCTGAAAAAGCTGTGTGCGGAAAACAAACTGGTCAATGCAGGCAGTGTGTATAAGCTGGCTGGCAGCGGGGATACCTTGTCGAAAACGGCACAGCAGCTTTTACAGTTGGCGCTTAAAGCAGGGTTCGACGGCATCGAAATAGATAAAATCCCGCTGCCGCAAGTACGGAAAGACGCCCGCGATTTGGTAAAGCTCGGTAAGCTCGTCGTATTGGAAAACTTTTTGCACTACCACCGCGAGATATACGACAAAGCGGTTGCCGCTCTCTTAAAAGGGAAAAAAGCAGGCGACATCATCACCATTGCAGATGCCCGTACCGCGACAAATCTTTCGCGCAAGTATGTTATCCCGCTGCTCAATGTTTTGGAAAAAAACGGCAAGGTAAAACGGCAGGAGAATGATAGAATCGTCTTGTAGGATTAAGGCAGGTGATTCTTGCATTTTTTTACACAACGGGTTATATTTTTATCGGATATGAAGCTCGTAGAGAGTATCCGGCACTCCGAAAGATGTCGATTCGGTTTGATAAAAATGCGGACGCTGCTCCTAATATGTACTCATATCACGGAGGAATACAATGGTTAAAACGGTAAGAGATGTAGATCTTCGCGGCAAGCGTGTTATCATGCGGGTCGATTTTAATGTTCCGATGAAGGATGGCGTTGTGCAGGACGATACGCGAACCGTCGCGGCATTACCGACTATCAAATATATTTTAGAGCAAAAGCCGCGCTCGCTGGTGTTGATGAGCCACCTCGGCGATCCTGCCAAAGATTCAAAGAAGGCTGAAGAAAAAGCGGCTAAGGATGGTAAACCGTTTAACAAAGAGGCCTACATCGCCGGTAAGCATAAGATGAAGCCGGTCGCAGCACATTTGGAAAAACTGTTAGGTATGCCTGTCCGGCTTGCCGATTCCTGCAAGGGACAAAAGGCGGTAGTCGATGCACTTCCCGAGGGCGGTATCTTGATGCTGGAGAATACGCGCTTCCATCCCGAAGAAACTTCAAAAGATAGCGCAGAACAGGAAACACTTGCGAAAGAGCTTGCCTCCTACGGTGATGTGTACGTTAATGACGCCTTCGGAACCGCGCATCGAGCGCATGCTTCTACGGCAACCATCGCGAAATTTATGAAGGTAAAAGTCGCCGGTTTTTTAATGGAGAAAGAAGTTAAATACATTGAACCGATGGTAAAAAATCCGCCCAAACCGATGGTCGCCATCATCGGCGGCGCAAAAGTTTCTTCAAAAATTGCCGTACTGGACAGTCTTTTGAAAAATGCCGCTGCGCTGATTATCGGCGGAGGCATGGCGTATACCTTCCTTAAAGCACAAGGCCATTCAATCGGAAAGTCCTTGGTGGAAGATGATTTTATCGACACGGCAAAGAAACTTTTGGCCGATGCAAAGGCAAAGGGCGTTAAAATAATCCTGCCGACGGATCATATTTGCGCCGCCTCTTTCGCCGCCGATGCAAAACCGGAAAGTGTAGATAGCTGTGATATTCCCGATTCGCTGATGGGAATGGATGTCGGCCCCAAAACCATCGAATTATACAAGGCAGAGATTTTAAGCGCTAAGTCTATTGTGTGGAACGGTCCTGTCGGCGTGTTTGAATTTGAAGCTTTCTCTCACGGAACGGAAGCGGTTGCCCGCCTTGTTGCCGAAGCAACCGGAAAAGGTGCAATAACGGTAGTCGGCGGAGGAGATTCCGTTGCGGCTGTCAACAAGTTCCATCTTGCCGATAAGATGAGCCACGTGTCTACCGGCGGCGGCGCCTCGCTCGAATTCTTGGAAGGCAAGACTCTACCCGGAATCGCTTGTCTTGACGCATAGGGCGGATCTAAAACCGAAGTCCTCTTAAAAACCACAATTTTTGGTTTTTAAGAGGCTGTGCAAACGAAAATAGTATGAAAGAATTTACCTGCATTTCCTGCCCTATGGGGTGTAGACTCCGCGCAATCGAAAAAGACGGCGCCTACACGATAGAAGGCTATAGCTGTAAGCGAGGCCTTGAATACGGCTTGCAGGAAATGAAAGATCCTCGCAGAAATATTAGCTCGACGGTGCGCATTGAAAACGGCTTTTTAGCGGTGCTTCCCGTTAAAACAGCGGCGCCTATTCCGAAAGGCATGATTTTTCAGATAATGGACGAAATCAATAAAATCAGGGTAACGGCGCCGGTAAAGACAAGAGCAGTCATTATCCCTGATGTGCTGCATACGGGCATCGATATTGTCGCAACCCGCGATATGCCATGCCGCACTGCCTAGCTTATGATGCGGTAATACCAGTTTTGAAGCGCTGCCGTAAACTATTTATAAACAACAGTCCCCAACTTTATAGTTGACCAAGTATCGGTTTTCATGTACTATAGCCTGTATTTTATTCTTGTAGGAACATTCCTAAAAGCTGCTGTTTTTAGTAGTTCCCACCATAAATAATTAATTTCCGGGAGGATTAACGTGAGCGTAAAAATCAGACTCAAGAAATTCGG
>CAUVKE010000057.1:0-6964 GCA_963552415.1 uncultured Treponema sp. | reverse complement strand
CGACGGTTACGAATTTGCTTTTGCGGTTTTACGATGTGCAAGGCGGAAGTATTACACTCGGCGGTACCGATATTCGGGATATTCCCTACGATGAACTTTTGGATCGCATCAGTATTGTTATGCAAAATGTTCAGTTGTTTGATAATACGATTGAAGAAAATATCAGAGTAGGGAAAAAAGGAGCAACAAAAGAAGAAATCATCGAAGCTGCAAAGAAAGCAAGGATACATGACTTTATTATAAGTTTGCCGAAAGGATATGAAACGAATATTGGAGAAAACGGAGGTCTCTTATCCGGTGGACAAAGACAGCGAATTTCTATCGCGAGGGCTTTTCTAAAAAACGCACCGATTTTAATTCTTGATGAGATGACAAGTAATGTTGACCCTATCAATGAGTCCTTAATACAGGATGCCATTACAGAGCTTGCAAAAAACAGAACCGTTCTTGCGATTGCTCATCATTTAAAAACTATTCAGTATGCGGATCAGATTCTTGTGTTCAAAAAAGGAAGACTTGTTGAAAAAGGAAAACACAGAGAACTTTTAGAGAAAGACGGCTACTACACAAAGTTATGGAAAGCTCAGGTAGAGGAGCAATCATGATTTTGTGTTATGCTATGGAACCGGAAATTTACTTGTTTGATGAACCTACTGCGAATTTAGATATACAGTCTATTTTTGACTTAAGAGATATTTTAAGACGGAAGAATTATCAATATTTTACGCTCCTTGTGGGATTATTTTACCACATATTCTTCATTTGTAGTGATGCATTGCCTCCGATGTTTTCGATACAGTCTTTCGAAGCAGCTGAAAAACCGTAGAGCGAAATAGGCCGTATACATACGCATAGCGGATTGAATTGCAGCCCATTCTTCCCTAATCGTAGGAAAGCAGCGGAAAACAACGGAACCGGTTATAATCATATTTCGCGGTAGGCGCATTTTCCATAATGCGGCAACAAAAGCGCTGACGGATCAAATACCCATCCGTTATTCTGCCGTTTCGTTGTATAGCGCTCGCCCGCCGAATGCTTCATATGATGCCTGCTTTTTCCAGATGCGAATGTAATACTTTTTTTGTGAACAAGGAGCCGAGCAGCGAACAGAGGGCTGTCGCAATCATCATAAGCGGAAGCATCCACCATGGTGTAAGCGAACGGACAGTATCGCAAAAAGCTTTACTCATTCCTCCGTCAAGCGTATGCTGAAAAAAATAATCCCGCATAACCCAGATAGGAAGGAATCCTCCGAATAGATTCAAAGAAAAAAACGTGTGACTGATTGCATTCCACTTAAAACTTTTATACTGCCCTTTCTTTGCTAACAGTACGGCAATAAGCCCTGCCGGAATGGAAACCAACGGCGCAATGGGAATATGCCCGGTTGCAATTAACACCAGACTGGGAATAATTGCTGCAAGAAAAATCGAAATCCATCCCGGCGCCTTTGTCAGCATTGTATGGTAGATAGGGGCTGCAAAAAACGCTACCAATTCCGGCATCAGTAGGAACAGCACGGGAACAGGCATACAGATAGCGCCGATGATAACATAGGTTACAAGATAGAGCGCAATAAACAGCCCTGCGGCAATCGCTCCTCTAGCGGACTTTGTGTTTTTTTGATTGTCCATAAAAACTCCTTTTTCTGTTAAATTGATATTTTCAAAAACGATAGACAGAATTCGTTCCATACCCCCTTAACGCAACAACGGGAATGTCCATAAGGATCATTCCCGTTGCCGTAGTTGTCAAAGAATAGGGAACCTCTAAAAACTTCAGTTTTTTAGAGGTTTTCCTTAGATTTTTTTTGCGATGTTTTTTGATAAGTCATAACAATGTAAAGACTTATCAAAAATACTCGTCGGGCACCTCTAAAAATCTAACCGAGTTTTTAGAGGTGCCCAATAATAAATATCAGAGGTATTCATGATTAGTTCATTTATTGCAAAAGTATGTCGGTAACCGCTATTACATCCTCCATAGTAAAGTTTTGACTGCTCTCGGTAAATTTTCCGTTATAGATAATTCCCCATGATCCGTACAGTATAAAGGTGGCAAACAGTGCTGCATTTTCTTCTGTTATTTTTAGCCTTTCGGATAAATGACCTTCCTTGTATGCCTGCAAAAGAAACTTTGAATATGGTTTAACCATGCGGTTTAACATCTGAACAAAGTCCCAAATTTTATACGAAGTATCCGAAATTGAAGCCTCGCTGTTTGATATGAATCGCTCCGTATATCCGCTGATATCTTCCTTAATCATACTGCGAAAAGCAGCGAGTTTTTTACGGAACGGCAACGTATCATCTTCAAGCATTCGGCACTTGCGTTCCAAGCGTTCGGAAATATATTGCTCCATCGCTGCAACATAAATATCTTGCTTTGACTTAAAATAGTAGTAAAACATACCGGGCGCTCCGCCGACGACATCAAGAATATCCCGTACGGATACCGCTTCATATCCTTTTTCCGCAAAGAGCTTTGCTGCAATTTCTATCAATTCCTGTTTACGGACTTCGGGTTTCTTGCTGTTACGCTTCAAAAATCGGCTCCTTCTGATATGTAGCTATCCAAAAACTGAAGGCATCGGCACATCGGTTTTTAGAGTTTCCTTCTACTTTGCCTGTCAGGCTATGCTAACCGTACAAAAAAACAGATATTCACAGAACGAATGTCTGTCTATAATAAACCGAAGAAATAAAAATGTCAAGGATTGCCATGTGTTCACATTTTTCAAGTGTCGGCTCTGCGATAAAAGAACAAATTACCGGGAAAAAATTACTTAACAACATCATGGATTATCTTAATCATCTGTACGGCAGAAATATAAAAAGAATTAAGGAAATAGACGGCGGAACCATACATAAAATTAAAACGCACAATCAAGGCGTATGCTATATAACGACATATCGGATATTTTCGGGTGTAAGCGTTATGTTTAACGATATTCATGCGTCAAAATTTGAAAATTAGCAGAGTTTCGAATCGGATTTGCCTTGAATCTCTTAGGGATTGACTATAAGTCACATAACTCGAAATAAAAAGATGGAAATCCACCGAAATTTTACACCTATTATTGTTTAGCTTGCCGATTCCTGATATAATAAACTCGAAATAAAAAGGCGGAAATCCACCTGAATTATTCCTCGGAGATAGCCACATGATAATTAAACGAGATTATTATTTAAAGAAAATTATAGATAAAAGAGAAAATGGCAGGATAAAGATTATTACGGGAATAAGAAGATGCGGTAAATCATATCTGCTATTTAATTTGTACCAAGAGTACTTATTATCGAAAGGCGTTAAAAAAGAACAAATTATATCTATTGCACTTGATGAAATAGATAATCTTGAATATAGAAATCCGTTCAGATTGAACGAGTATATCAAGGAGAAAACTAAGAATAGAAATCAAATATACTACATTTTTATTGATGAAATTCAGTTATCTGCAGCTGTAAGTAATCCATATATTGACAGCAAAGAAAAAAATGTAACATTTGTTGATGTCTTGCTCGGGCTTATGAAACGTAGCAATTTGGATATTTATGTAACAGGCAGTAATTCTAAAATGCTTTCATCCGATGTGCTGACACAGTTTCGAGATCGTGGCGATGAGATACATGTAAATCCTCTATCATTTGCGGAAGTTTATGATTTATATGAAAACAAAGGACTGGCTTTTGAGCATTATACTGTATATGGCGGTATGCCATATATCTATAGCCTAAAAAGTGATGAGGATAAAAATCAATACTTGAAAGGTTTATTTCAAGAAACATATATAAAAGATATTCTTGAAAGGAATAATATACAAAATGAGAAGGATGTGCTTGAATTATTATTGGATTTCACCTCTTCTACCATTGGCTCCCTAACTAATCCGACTAAACTTTCAAGAAGATTTTTGTCAGAGAAGAAAATAAAAATATCTTCAAATACAATTTCCAAATATCTCAGTTACTTTGAGGAGGCATATCTTATATACCATGCCAACCGATATGATGTTAAGGGTGCAAGATATTTTTCAACGCCGTTAAAATATTATTTTGCGGATATCGGTCTTAGAAATGCAAGATTGAATTTTAGGCAAGTAGAAGAAACACATATTATGGAAAATATCATCTATAATGACTTGCTTCGTAGAGGATATAATATAGATATCGGTGTGATTGAATATGATTTTAAAAAGGCTGGAAACAGAAAAAAGGTTCAGCTTGAAGTTGATTTTGTTATAAACAAAGGACATCAAAGATACTATATTCAATCGGCTTTAAATGTAGATAGCACAGAGAAAAAAGAGCAAGAAACAGTATCACTTAAGAAAATAGATGATTCATTTAAAAAGATTGTGATTGTAAGGAAGCGCATTATTCCTAAACATGATAATGACGGTATTTTATATATTGGAGTAGAGGATTTTTTGCTTAATGAAGCAATCATTGATTTATAAAGATATTTTGTGTCATTCGCTTGGTACAAGAGGGTATGATATATATTAGAGAACTCTGGAAACATGAGCAATATTGGTTTTTCGGAAAACTAAAAAATTTCAAATCACCCAAACCGGCACGATGTAGTTTTCCCTATCAATTGCCGAAAGCTCAGGTTTCATGCAGATTACCGCGCCTTTAGAACGCGGAATAGAAGCGTTATCCAGTAAACCGAATACTTTGACAAGCTCCTGTCCCGGATTTGAAGACTTCTTAATTTCTATCGGATTAAGTATGCCGTCATGCTCTAATACGATATCGATTTCTTTTGCGTCTTTGTCCCGATAATAATACATAAAGGACGCTTTACCGTTATTGAGATATGTTTTCATTATTTCGGAAACAACATAATTTTCAAGTATTGCTCCGTTCATCGCCCCGCTTTCCAGCGTTTCCGCACTGCTCCATTTTGTCAGATAGCAAACGAGACCCGTATCATAAAAATACAGCTTAGGCGTTTTTACGAGGCGCTTTAACATATTATTGGAATAAGGGTGTAAGTAAAAAATAATTCCTAAGGTTTCAAGAATACTCAGCCAGCCTTTCACCTGTTTTTGATTAATGTCCGCATCCCGCGCTATGTCAGCGATATTGAGCAACTGTCCGCATCGTGCGGCAACGGCGGTTATAAACCGCAAAAACTTCAAAGCGTCAATCGAATCCGAAAGCGCTCTTACATCTCTTTCAATATATGTTGTTACATAACTGCTGTAAAAAATGTGAGTGTTTTTATTTTGACCGCTTATGACCGCGGGCATGGAGCCTTTATAAATTCTGTTAAAAATTTCTTTGATATTCGTAGGTTTTCGTTCTCTGCTCCGTACGGAAAGTTTTTTCATATCGAGTACAAACGGCTCAAGTCTATTTCCGTAAATCTCTGCTTGCGATAACGAGGTTAATGAAAGCACCGCTACTCTTCCTGCCAATGACTCTTGCATTCCCTGCATCAGCTTAAAAGCTTGAGAACCGGTAAGCCAGAAATCACCGTTGCTGCGGTTTTTATCCGCATATATTTTTATGTAGGTGAACAATTCAGGCGCATACTGCACTTCATCGATCAGTACGGGCGGCTTATGCAGCTGCAAAAACAGTTCCGGATCGGTCTTTGCAAGATTTCTCTCATGCAAATCATCAAGCGACACATAGCCCCTGTCTGTACCCTCCATAAGTTTTTGCAGCATGGTAGTTTTCCCAACCTGTCTTGGACCTGTTACCAATACGACCGGATATTCTTTTGTAACTTCTAAAACGATTTTTTCCAAGCTTCGGGAAATATAACGCATACGGGCTCCTTTCGGTTAATGTGTATTACACTTCCATTTTAGCCGAAGGTTGCAAGCATAGCAAGTACAAGGCATCCCCGTATGGAACAACACTCAAATTGACAGTCGAATATATGCGAATTATTGCGTTAGGCGCAGTCTTTCAGCTTTTAGCTACCGGTCTTATACCCTTTATCCACAATATGAACGGAGCTTCATTTGCAATGGCGGCAATGATACTCGGCTTTGTAACAAATATCATTTTGGATTATACATTTGTGTGGATATTCGGTTGGGGGATGGCAGGTGCTGCGTGGGCAACGATTATCGGTCAGGCAATAACGATACTGGCTGCAATTTTGTTCTTTATTATTAAAAAAAGAGGATTTTATCTGCCGCCTTTTTTTGAGTTGACATCGCTGTGGAAAAATATTTTACATATCGCACCGGCGCCATTCGGATTGAGTTTTTCGCCGACCGTTACGATGCTCGTAATGAACCGTTTTTCGCTCTGGTACGGTACGGCGCAGGATGTCGCGGACTGAACGGCGTATGGTTTGCCGTTCCTTGCGCCCAGACGCTCACGTGCTGTATTGCCGTCGTTGCAAAGCATCGAGAGAGTTAATCGGCGGCATTGCGGACAAAGGTTACTGCGGTTTTGGAGGTCTCTGCTCCGGCAATTAAAGAAAAATCTCAAATATTGAAATTTTCTTCTCTTAATCTTCAGGATGCCGCGAGCCTAATGCCTGTTCCTGTTCTTCAAGCGTCATCGGATGACTTCAACAGGAGCTTCTTCAAAGACCTCTGCGCCCTCTACGTACTCGTGCAGTCAAAATTAAAAAAGATACAAGATTTCTTAGCCATTTTTGCATCCGTGCTTTATATATAAGGTATGGAGACTCAAAATGGAAGACACCTATAGATTAACTCTTAAAAACGATTATTTGTTCAAGCTCTTGCTCGGCTCGGAAGAGAACAAAGCCTGTTTGCAGGACTTTCTTGAATGCGTACTGGACATACCGACCGGTATGATTACAGACCTTGAACTGCTGGATAAAGAACTTACCAAAGATGAGATAACCGATAAGACAGGTATTCTCGATATTAAGCTTCGATTAAAAGATGGAACAACCATAGACATTGAAATTCAAAACTCTTGGTCTGCCGAATTTATTCCTCGAACACTGTTCTATTGGTCTAAAA
>CAUVKE010000056.1:0-7002 GCA_963552415.1 uncultured Treponema sp. | reverse complement strand
TCTGTTCTAAGAAATTGTGTGCCGTCGTTTCACCTTTGTCAATAGCTATTTCAACACTTTTTGTAGAAATTTCAAGTAATTCTTTTGCTTTTTTTGAATATTCCAGACTCTGCTTGATATATCCGGCTATTTCGTCTTGGACGCTCGTTTTAATACAAGGTATTTGTATTTTTAGTATATCCTTCGGAGAAATATTTGCTTGTACTCCTCCTGTTTGTATTCTCTCCAATTGATTTTTACCTATCATACTATTGATAATAAGAGAAAATACAACAGGATTGATATTTTTTGATTTTATTTTCATAATCCGTTGATTAACAACAGCTTTTATGTCATCTTGTACTATACAACTATTTCCAATCGTTCCTGACATAGAAACTAAAATATCATTTTTTTGTACTACATTTTCCGCGCTCAAATCAATATCGTTTTTTGGTATTAAACTTGCACTTGAAATATCAAGTTTAAAATTGTTTATATTTGATATTTTTATAAGCGCTATTCCATCTTTTTCTACATAACTATCACTTGAATATGGATAACCTGTTGTATAGCTATCTACAAAATTTGTAAATTCAGAACAACCATATTTAGTAATTTTATTTAATATTTCATCATACTTAGGCTGGTAATACTCGCTATCCAATCTTCCTGTTCTTAAAAAGCTTTCTTTCAAAGTTTTGATAGATACTTTTTTATTCGACGGATTGAAATTTTCAAGTCCCAGTTCGGAAATGAGAAGATTTTCGGCTGAATAGTACAAGCCTTTGGATTTCTTTTCTTTGTTACTCGCACTAATTAAAAATTCTTTGAGCCTATTCTGCAATTTCATACTCAATATTGGAATTTGCATTTCTTTTACTTCTTCAGGGTTTACATTAGTTTGGTTTATTGATTGTCTTGCTCTTCGTTTTATATCCAATACTCCATATTTGCAATTTAAAAAAATATTTAAATACTCTGGTAAAATTATATTATCATTTGTATTAAATCTAACCAGATAAGAAGCAAAAACATAATCTCTATCATCTAATTCATTTTTATAATAAATTCCAGTTCTTCCAACCCATTCAAAAGAATTTGTTCTATTAAATAAAACATCACCGTCTTTCAATATAAACTTTTTAGCCTCTTTAAGAGCTACATCAGCATATTTATCCACTTCTAAATCACAAAGTAAATTATGAATCTCATTCATTCTATAAATAGGATATCCAATTCCTTCTTCATTCATTGCAATTGAAATTCCATATTGAGATTTTGTTAATATATCACCAATTTTTTTGTAGTCCAAGTGCTGATTATAATAAATTTTTGTAGTCCAAAATTGACTATCTACTCTGCAATCTTTATTTTTTTCAACTTCATTTAGTGAGATTTCTCGTACTTCAAGCCCGTTTAATAATCTTTCATATTTTTCTTTATCAAACGGGCTTGTCAGAAAAAACTTAAATGCTCTTTTTTTGCAAATTCTGCAAAGGCTTCGGCTATGCCGTCCTCAGTCATTCCATCGTGGTTATATAAATCGTGTTTTACAATTAAGTGTCCGTGCGTATCAAGGATTGGTAATCCGTCTTTATCTTTGACAAAGATTTTATCGCCTGAATTATCCTTGCTCGGCTCTTGCATGGTAGCAAAAAAGATCGGGTAATCATCTTTTTTAGGGCAAAGTGTATCGTCCCACTTTTGAACAAAAATGATCGATGTTTTCGTTCCTGTATGAGGTTTAAAAACATTTCCGTGTAAGCCGACAACGGCAAGTATTCTGCAACGCTCCGTTATAAAATCTCTAATGTATTTATCAGATGAATTGTTAAACCTTCCCTGCGGAAGCACGATTGCCATTCTTCCGCCGGACTTTAGAAAGTTAAGATTCCGTTCAATAAAAAGAATATCCCTACCAACATTTGATTGATATTTGCCTCTTGCATTTTTACCAAGTTCGTATTTAGCGATAATTCTTTGCTCTTTAATATCACCCGCAAAAGGTGGATTAGCCATTAGAATATCAAACTCAAAAGAATAGTTGCTATTTTTAGTTGTTCTTAGTTTTTTAAACTTTTTCCATCCCTCATTATACGTATCTGTCCAATCTTCAGTCTTAGTCGTATCCTCCCAGCGTTCATAATCAAGGGTATTAAGATGGAGCACATTTGTCTGTCCGTCTCCTGCAATTAAATTAAGTGTTCTTGCTACCCGCACAGCTTTTTCATCAAAGTCAATTGCAAACACGTTATCATTAACATAATCGGTACATTCAGCAGGCTTTTCCTGACTAGTAAACAAATGACTTTGCTCTATTCCCTTTTCTTTTAGTATTTGTTTCCATACATAAAATATTGTGTGAACAGGAAATCCACAGGAGCCGCTCGCAGGATCTATCATCGTTTCATCTGCCTTTGGATTGAGCATTTTAACGCACATATCTATTACATATCTTGGCGTAAAGTATTGCCCTTTTTCTCCCTTAGAAGATTTGCTCATCAAATATTCAAAAGCGTCGTCGACAACATCGAGATTGGAATTAAAAAGCTTTACATCTTGAAGAGAAGATACACACACAGATAAATGAGAGGGACTAAGTAAAATTTTAGCGTCTTGTGAAAATACACCGTCCCACTTATTCTTTGCCTTGTCAAACAGCTTTTGTATCTTGTCTTTCAGTTCCGTTTCCGTATCTCCGTAATTTCTAAATTCAAGATGGCGTGTTTCATTTCTACCACTTTCCATTTCATCATAAAGCTTTGTAAAAATCAGCTTAAAAACTTCTTCAAATACATCGACACCTGCGTTAGCAAGCACCTCGTCTTCCATTTCCAAAATAAGGTCTTTTAGGCTCTTCTTTTCTGTAAGCAACTTATCTTTTGAGATAAGGTCATCTATCGTCCAACGCTCACTTAAAATATCTGACAGTTTCTCATTAAAGGTCGGGATATTCGGTAAATCTTCAAAAAAATTAGGATCTTTCCTGTGATAAAAAGAAATCTGTCCGCCGTTTGTCCATACGCCAATAGGAGCTCCTGTTGCATTGCAGTAGCTCTTTAACTGTTCCTTTCCGTCCTTCAGCTTTGGCTTTTTAAGTTCAACAATAATGTAAGGGCTTGTTGTTGCAAGTTTATCAAAGATAACGATATCCGCTCTTTTCTTCTCCCTCCCAAAAGAAACGCTGTATTCGAGTTCCATTTTTTCTTTTGGATAGTTGTATTCATTGATAAGTTTATTGATATAAAGCTGACGGACAAGTTCCTCATCAGTAAGCTTAATATCTTTATCTCTTATCTGGCATTTTACATAATAGACATCATTTCCTTTTTTATCCGTTTTAGTAGTGATTAAGTTTTCTACACTATCTATCTCTGTTTGATTAAACTGCTCAATTTTATAATTGGAATCCGCTACGATTTTTGAAATTATACTGCTCATACCGTGTTTCTATTCTCCTTTTCCGGCATATTCATTGCTTTTTTAATTTGGTGTTATACGTTCTCATTTAAATAGTCCAATGCGGTACAACGACTTTGTTTATATCATAATTACTGAACGCTATCAATATTTCTCTATTTGTGCGGGTTTAATACAATCCCCGTATGATACGGCTGTTTTAGATGTTTTGCAGACCGTACAAGCGCATTGATAATATCCAAATCTGCAATCGCCGGAAATTCAATAGGCGCATATTCTCTGCTGGTTCCTTCTGCACGAATTGCCCCTGTCGCGATAACAAGATCGCCTTCTTTTACTGCGGTATCCATGCCGCCGCAGGTACCCACACGGATAAAGGTATCGGAGCCGCATCGCACCAGTTCTTCTATTGCAATCGATGCGGATGGACCACCGATCCCTGTCGAAGTAACACTTACCTTTGCACCGTCTAACATACCAGTGTAGGTAATATATTCACGGTTGTCTGCAATCAGTTGTGCATCTTCAAAATATGCAGCAATTTTCTTACACCGTTTGGGGTCTCCCGGCATAATGACATATCGTCCTACCTCATCGGGACATATTTGTATATGATGCTGCCGGTGTTTGTCTGTTGCTTCCATATTCATATCCGCACCCTTCTTATAACATCTCGATTCAACATATTTTCACCCTGTACTCACTTCTTATTCTAAACAATAACTCAATCCGTTACAATGTACGGCAACAATCGATATCAACAATCGATGAAATTCCGATGGTGATTGATCCGGTTGTTATTGTCGAAGCAACAAAAGCAACCATACCTTGATTTTTTCCCAATGCGTGCTATAATGATAAAATAGGCCTAAGTGATTAGGTCATCTCTAAAAACTCGGTTAGATTTTTAGAGCTGACCGACGAGTTTTTGTTTAAGTCTTTATGTTGTAATGGCTTAAACAAAAACATCGCAAATTAAATCTAAGGAAAACATCTAAAAACGAAAGTTTTTAGATGTTCCCATTATTACAATGAAAGTAACACGTGTTTTTATTTTTGGTATTATATGTTTCGCTTCCGTATTCCTCGTTTTATGGTCGTCAGATAGCGGTAAAAATGACGCTTTTGACCATGGTGTGGGAGGCGGCACCTCTCTACCCGCTGAATTGCCGGAAGAACATGAGGCGCCTTCCGTTCCTCAATCGCTGTACTATCGAGCATATTCGGTTAAGCAAGGTGATATAGTCGGTACTATCGCTGCCGAATACGGTGTCAGTCAGGATGCGATTATCAGCCTTAATAAACTTAAAAATACGCGAACATTGCAAATCGGGCAGATATTAAAGATACCTTCGATAGACGGTATTTCCTATACGGTAAAAAAAGGCGATACGCCCGAATCTATTGCCGACAAATACAAAATTTCCTTGGAAAAGCTCGCAACGGTAAATACGCTCACCGATAACACGATAGAAACTGCCTCCGTTATCTTTTTGCCCGATGCGAAGCTCGATTGGGCTACCTTGCAGGAAATCAACGGAGACCTTTTCCGAAGACCGCTTCATAGCAGTTATTATATCACTTCCCGTTACGGCTGGCGTGATAATCCGTTCCTGAACGGTCAGCGGAGTTTCCATAACGGGATGGATATGGCGGCTCCTAAGGGGACTGCCGTTTATGCGGCATTGAATGGACAAGTTATTGCGACTGGATACAGCACTGTTTATGGAAATTATGTGATGATTCGCCATCATTCGGGATATCAGACTCTGTACGGGCACCTTAATACGATTCTCACTTCAAAAGGCAGTTTTGTTTCCGTGTCTTCAAAGATTGGTACGGTTGGAAACACCGGAATGAGTACGGGGCCGCACCTTCATTTTACCGTTTATCGAAACGGAGCGACGCTTAATCCTGCCGGCCTGTTAAATTAGCCTCACGCTGTTGAAAAATTGCAACTTCAATAATTATTGACACATGACTAATACAAAATCCCATAGAATCGGTTTTTTTATTCTTATAGCTGCTGCCGTAGCGGCCGGTTGGATTGTCGCTTCGGGGATTGCGCTGTATATCCGCGGCGCACAATTACTGGCTATCCTGCCGGAGGAACAAGCACGACAGGGCGCGGCTTTCGGCGTAGATATAACCGCTACTTGCGATTCCCTCGGAAACGAAGCTCGCAGATATTTTCACACTCCTCCTTTATTGCATCTTGCACCTTGTACGCAAGGTATTCCGCAACCGGCTGCAATAAGCGCTCGTTCCGCTGTTGTGATGGACGCTGCGAGCGGAGCTCTTTTATTCGAAAAAAATCCCGATCAAAGTATTCCTCCTGCTTCATTAACAAAATTGGTTGCGATGTACACGGTGATGCAGGCCGTTGAGCAGGGAGAAATCAGCTTGACCGACACTATCACTCCGCCTACAGAATCGTGGGCGGTAAATATTCCGCCGGGGTCATCGCTGATGTTTTTAGGAAAAAATCAGCGGGTAACCGTTGAGGAGCTGATGAGGGGTATGGCGGTGGTTTCCGGTAATGACGCGGCGGTGGCGCTTGCAATTCATACGGCAGGTTCCGTGGAGACCTTTGTTCGGCAGATGAATGAAGCCGTCGCGGCGCTCGGCTTGCAAAATACGCACTTTGAAGATGCACACGGGTTGAGCGAATATAACCGCACAACTGCCCGCGATTTTGCCCGTTTTTGTGCAGTGTATGTGCGGAAATATCCCGACCATCTTGCGCAGTTTCACTCGTTGCGAGAACTTAGCTATCCGCAGCCGCATAATATGCTGAAACCGCAAGCAATTATCCGTCAGCCGGCGACAAATACGTTATTAGGTAAACTGAATGGCTGCGACGGCATTAAGACGGGATTTATTTATGAGTCCGGTTTTAATATTGCGCTTACCGCACAGCGGAACGGTATCCGGTTCATTGCAGTTATTTTAGGTGGCGCCGGTAAAAATATGGCGGAAGGGAAGTCACTGCGGGAAGAAAATGGTAGCATATTGATGGAATGGGCGTTTGCTCACTTTTCCACAAGATATGCACAGAATTTTCCATTGGATATTCCGGCTATTCCCGTTGTCGGGGCAAAAGAACAGGCGAACAGAACGGCGCTGTTGCCGCTGCCGGACGATCCGAGCGGAAATAACGGAGCGTTTACCGTTCCGCTTTCCAATACTGAATTAAACGGTATAGCAGAGAATATCACTGAAATTCATTCGCGTATACTCGTGCCCGGTGCGCTCGCCGCTCCCATTGCGGCAGGAGAAAAACTCGGAAAGGTACAATTCTTTACGGAAGATGAGGGAAAAACGCTGGTACTTGCCGAATTTTCGCTTGTTGCAAACAAAACCCTTGAAAAAGGGAGCGTTCTCCGTTGGAAATATGATAATCTTGCATTAAAATTGCATCGCTTTTTAAATCGTCGGTAAGATGGAAAACTTTTTATATTAGGCATCGCTAAAAAACTCAGTGTTGAGAGCTGCCTTATTTATTTTATAGATAATTTTAGGAATACATATTTTGAAATACTTTATTGAAACGTACGGATGTCAAATGAACTTTGCCGAATCCGCGGCATTGGAACAGCT
>CAUVKE010000055.1:0-7004 GCA_963552415.1 uncultured Treponema sp. | reverse complement strand
GCTCTTTCAGTAATTTTGATGCTCTAATAACCGATAAACAGCCGACAGACGATTTACTCATTTCTCTTCAAAAAAATCATGTTGAAATTGTACTTGCGGAGTTGTATCGGCATACCGATATCTAAAATCGTTTGTTTGTTGACGTTATGTGGTGATGACCTCGCCGCAGAGCAGCGAGGTACTAAACTCTTCGCGCGAATCAGTATGTTTCGTTCTAAATAGTACCGTCCCATGTGCTCACTTCGCTTGAATGAATTTCATGTTCATCAAACCAGTGGGTGGTAACGACTTTTGTTTCCGTAAAGAAGCGATACCCGTCTTTACCGAGCGTATGCAAATCTCCAATAAATGATTCTTTATGACCCGAGAAGGGGAACATTCCGATAGGTACCGGTATACCGACATTTATTCCAACCATTCCCCCATCGGTATGACGCACAAATTCCCGCGCATAGTACCCGTTTTGGGTGTAGATAACCGATCCGTTTGCAAACGGGTTTCGATTCATAATTGCGAGTCCTTCTTCAAAGGTTTTTACCCGCTTGATACATAACACAGGGCCGAAAATTTCTTGCGTACCGACTGTCATATCCTCCGTAACATTGTCGAGGATGGTCGGGCCGAGATAAAAGCCGTTTTCTGCGCCGGTAACGGTATAATTTCTGCCGTCTAAAACGACCGTTGCGCCTTCTTCAATACCTTTTTCGATCCATTTAATAATGGAAGCCTTATGTTCGGCATTGACAACAGGCCCAAGCTTTGTTGCCTTATCATAGGCTTTTCCGACAGTAAGCCGCAAGGCTGCCTCTTTAAGCTTCGCAACGAGCGCATCGGCAATACCCTCTTGTACAACAACGACCGGCAGCGCCATACAGCGTTCACCGGCGCACCCGTATGCCGCATTAATAATACCCGCTGCAGTTCGTTCAATCGGCGCATCATCCAATACTAATGCATGATTTTTTGCTTCGCAGAGTGCCTGAACCCGTTTACCGGTAGCAGCAGCGGTTGAATAGATATGTTTACCGACCGAAGTTGAACCGACAAAGGTTATCGCTTTAATATCCTTATGGGTTAATAAAATTTCCGCTTCGGTACGGGAACATGTTACAATATTAATAACTCCGTCGGGTAACCCCGCTTCTTTGTAAAGTTCAGCGATACGCAACGCTGACTGCGGTGTAAAAGTCGCTGCCTTTAGTACAATGGTATTCCCGCAGGCGACGCAAATAGGAGTCATCCATCCCATCGGTATCATCGCAGGAAAATTGAAGGGGACAATACCTGCGCATACGCCGATCGGCTCCCGGTAAAGTACCGTATCGTAACCGAGCGAAGCATCCATCAAACTTTCACCCATAATGAGCGAAGGGGCGGAAATCGCTTGTTCGGTACCTTCTTTTGCTTTCAATACATCGCCTTGCGCTTCTGCCCATGCTTTTCCGTTTTCCAGCGCTACCAAATGAGTAAGTTCATCCATGTGCTCAATCAGTAAATCTCTGACCTTATACAATATCTGCGTCCGTTTCTGCACCGGAGTTGCAGACCATGCCGGAAAAGCTTTTTTTGCGGCGGACACCGCAGTATTTACTTCTTCCGCTGTGCAGCAAGGGACTTTTGCAATTACCTCTCCGGTACTCGGATCATACGCATCTGAAAATTTCTGTGTTTTTGAAACAACCTGCTTTCCATCGATAAAAAGCGGCAATGTTTTAACCATTAGTTCCTCCTTATAAGAACAACATACCCCATCGCATCGGGTTTGCTGATCAAACCGATATGTTATAAGTATTTTATGGGTAACTTATGGTAATATTATAGGGTCTCTATGGTTATATGTCAATTGAAATATCCTCTATATTTTTATTCACAGGGAGAATTAATCCCCCCGATGCAAGGTATCGGAGGCTAGTGATTAGTCAATAATTAATACGTAAGAAATGTAGCTTGGGTTATAGAGCGTACTACGGACGTATCAATAACTCCGCTTCTTTAATTAATGCGTCGAGCGCTTTGCCTTTATAAGCCAAGAAAGCGGTTTGTATGCCGTTGTGTTCCAGCTGCATTTGCAATTCTTCCATAAAAATGCCGGGCAGATTACAGTAGTCGATTTGTTTTACTTCTTCCAAATCTTGGATGATTGAAATTTCACCGCCCCAACGCTTTGAACTGCACGAACAATGCACGCCGCAGCTGGGGCTTCCGTCTATTCCGATAACAGCCGAAAGTTTATAGCCGTTCCGGATATACTCTTTTACTTCATCGATAGTTTGGGCAATGAGTGTTCGGGAAACACTCCGATAATGCGGCGTATCAAATTGTTCCCGAACATGCCCCCATCTTTTAAGTCCGTACATCTCCGTTTCGGGGCACTTTAATTGAATAATGCCGATTTTGTTTTTCATCAGCCATTCAATTAAAGCGCTCACGTCATCCGGTTCTTTATTGTTTTTCACTTTGCTGAACGGATTTAAAAGGCAATGGCTCAATAATACAATGCTTTTCATTATTTATTGCTTCTGGAAATTATTTTTTGCCTCGTCGATTTCTTTTGTCGCTTGTATCTGCGCATCTTTTAAAGCTTGATCGATCGTCTTTTTCCCCGCAACGATTTCTTCTAACGCTTTTTGCATATTTGCATGGATAGCATAACCGTTTAGGCCTTTGGGGTCTTGGTACGCATAGGGGAACATATTGGCAGCGATCTGTTTGCTCGGATCTTCCGTAGCAAGGAATTCTTGGAATTCTTTTGACTGCGACGCAGCATTGGTCAACGGTAAATAGCCGCTTCCCTTTCCCCATACAATCTGCGTATCCGTTTCAAACCAGTATTTCATAAATTCAAACGCTGCCCGTTTTGTTTCTTCAGGGATGGTATTGAACATTGTTATATCCGTGCCGGAAAATAAAGCAGCCGCTTTCTTTCCGCGCGGCAATTCCGCCACCTTCCAGTTAACACCGGTCGATTTGCACGCCTCTTTTATGTGCGGGATATTTGAAGAGGATGCGAAACCGATAAACGCTTCGCGTCTGGAAATCGGACCCGTTATATAGCCTTCCTCAAATTCTATTTTTGCAATATTCTCTTTAATCATCGATACAATAAATTCATACGCTTCTTTTACCTCAGGAGTATCGATCAGTACCGTTTCAGAGGCTTCATCATAAATATGCCCGCCGGCCTGTTCTACCCAGAAGCTAAAATCAATACCGACGCTTTTGTTGAATACTAAACCGACAGCACCGTTACCCGTTAATTGTCGAGCAGCTTCTCTTAATTCATCCCATGTGGTGGGAACGGCAATATTCTTTTCTTTTAGCGCATCTTCATTATAATACATAAAATATGCGCCCTTATTAAACGGTAATGAGCGATGTATCCCGTCCCACATACCGTTATCACGCAAACCGACCGGAATATCATTCCAAACGGCAGGATCAAATCCGTAGGTTGCATCTTCAATACGAGGATTTAAGTCTTCAACCAGATCGTTCATCACGTATGCGGTTAACCTATTGCAATAAATCATCGATAATGCAGGGAGCGTATGGGCTTGCGCTGCCCCATTGAGCTTTTCAAACAGTTCTCTGTAATGGCCTTGAAACACCGGAACTACTTCGATATTAGTATGCGTTTCGTTAAATTTTTTCACCAGCGCTTCAAGCGTTGTTCCGTTTTCTCCGGCCATTGCATGCCAAAATTCCAGAGCTTGTTTTTCCTTAGGAACATACGTCGCCTTGCCCGCCTGCATATCCGCCGTACCCGTGCCGGACGTTTCGGTTTTCTCTTTACCCGAACAAGCGGTGATTACAATACATATTGATACAATCAATATTCCAATTGCAGAAAAATGAAACATTCGTTTTTTCATTTTATGCCTCCTTTTTAACCTTTTATACCGTTTTTGCTAAAACCTTCAATTAAGTGTTTTTGCAAAATGATATAGATAACAATAACAGGTACAACGACCATCGCCGAGTATGCCATTAAATAATTATAGTTCGGCCCTGCTTCCGTCATAAAGGTTGTTAAACCGACGGGCAGCGTTCTCTTACTCGGGCTGTTTATCATAAGCAGCGGCCATAAAAATTCGTTCCAACTATTGATAATACGCAAAAGTGCAATGCTTATCAAAGCCGGTTTTGAATACGGTACGGCAACCTTCCATAAATATTTTAAATCGCTGCATCCGTCTACCTTTGCCGACTGATACAGTTCTTTCGGAATATCAAGAAAGTATTGTCTAAGCATAAAAATAGAAAAGGCCGAAGCTATCCACGGAATATATAGTGCAGGGAGCGTATTGATTAATTTAAGCCGTGTCAGTAAAACGAAATTCGGCGCTAACAATATTTCGCTAGGGATCATCATCGTGGAGATGATAACGACGAATAAAAAATCACGCCCTTTAAATTTTAGGTACGTAAAGGCAAATGCCGCCGGAATAGTGGTAAGCAAAGTTCCTACCGTTACGGCAAATGAAACGAGTACGCTGTTTAAAAAATAGGTTCTAAACGGTATTTTGCCGAATACAAACGCATAATTTTCAAAATGATATTCCGATAAAATGAATTGCGGCGGCAGTTTATAAATTGCTGCACCGTCGCTTAATGATGTAACAAGCATCCAAATAAACGGCATAAGAGAAATCCCTGCACCGGCGGCAATAATAAATAGTATGATAGCAGTACGGAATTTTCTCATCTTTTTACCTTTTTAGTCCATAATGTTTATTCAGCAATTTTGCAACCGTAAAACTTAATACAGTCAACAGCAGAATAACGAAGAATAAAATAAAAGACGCCGCGGCGGATATTCCATACGAAAATTGATTTACCAATTTGTCATAAATAAAGTAAACAATGGTCATACAGGCATTTAAAGGCCCTGCCGATCTATGGAATAACGCATACACTTCCGAAAATGTTTTAAACGCTCCGATAAGCGATGTGATAGACACAAAAAACACGGTAGGCATTAACAACGGGAGCGTTATTCTAAAAAAAATCTTATAGGGTACGGCTCCGTCTATTTTTGCGGCCGAATAATAATGTTGAGGAATATTCCGCAATCCGGTAAGAATAATCAGAATATTATAGCCTAATGTTTTCCAGACGCATAAAATAATCAATGCCGCCATAGCGTATCGGGCATCGGTAAGCCATGCAATCGGTTTTATCCCGATTCTTCCCAATGCATAGTTGAGTAGTCCGAAACGCGAATGAAATATCCACCGGAATACCACTGCCACGGCAACCGTACTGGTTATAAAAGGAAGAAAGTATATATTACGGATAATGGTATTGATTTTATTATTTTTTACCAACGAAACGGAGATCAATAATGATAGTATAATGGAAATAGGTACGCTGATTAATACGAATTGTAATGTATTGATGCAAGCTGCAACAAATTGTTCGTCTTTTGCCAGTACAATATAGTTATCCAATCCATACGCATACACATGGTGTTTAAAATAATTGTATTTTGTGTAAAAGCTCATTAAGAAAACTTTAACGGCAGGATATAAACTAAAGGTAATCAATATGATTAAGGCAGGGGCTAAATAAAGGATGGCTCTTAAAAAATTATTTTGTTTCATACGCTTAATATTTTTATGTAGGACCCGCAAGCCGCTTTCCGTTCTTATCGAATATGAATATCCGATCCATATCAAATCGTAAACCGAGAGAATCTCCTGTCGCATATAATCCGTTGTTTGGAATATACATCTTAAAATTACCGTTATTGCATTCCATTGTTGCGATGGTGTCTTTTCCCAAGTTTTCAATCATAATAATTTTTGCCGTAATGTCGGGATCTTCTTTTACAACAGCAATATCTTCCGGACGTATTGCAATATACAGCGGCTCGTTGCTGTCGGGTATACATCCTGCTATGGAGAGGTTTACATTAAGCGAAGGTATAAAACAAACTGAATCTTTTTTAAACGCTTCAAAAATATTGATGTCGATCGCTCCGATAAATTTTGCAGTAAATAAATTTGCAGGATTATGATACAACTCATATGAGGTACCGTATTGTGCAATTTCACCGTTATGGAGCAGCACAATTTTATCCGAAATTGCCGAAGCTTCTTCTTGATCGTGAGTGACAAAAATAGTTGTAATTTTAAGCTCTTGCTGTATTCGCCGTATTTCTTCTCGAGTCTGGATTCTAAGCTTTTTATCCAGATTGGATAACGGTTCATCCATCAGCAATACTGCCGGTTCTTTAACGAGTGCTCTGCCTATGGCTACCCGTTGCTGCTCACCGCCGGAAAGAGCTGCCGGTTTTTTGTGTAAAAGTTTGTCTATTTCCAAGAAGGTCGCCGTTTTATGCACCCGCTCTTTAATTTCGGTTTTATTCAGTTTTTGCATTTGCAGAGGAAAGGCCAAATTATCAAAA
The DNA here is from genome assembly GCA_963552415.1 of uncultured Treponema sp. Lineage (GTDB taxonomy): Bacteria > Spirochaetota > Spirochaetia > Treponematales > Treponemataceae > Treponema. The sequence continues at coordinate 595 of CAUVKE010000055.1, read as the reverse complement.
GCGGATAAATGAGGATACAGCGCATAGTTTTGAAAAACCATACCGATATTTCTTTTCTCCACAGGGATGTTATTCATATTTTTACCGTCAAAATAAACGGTTCCTTCGGATTGTTTTATAAGACCTGCGATAATATTTAAGATGGTTGTTTTTCCGCATCCGCTCGGGCCTAAAAGAGAAATAAGCGTACCGCTGTCAATTTCCAAATTGATATCTTTAATTACGGCTTTCTTATCCTCAAAACTCTTATGCAGATGCTCTAATGTAATCTTCAAAACATCCTCACAAATTACATCTAAATAAAACCTCTAAAAACTGAAGCTTTTAGAGGTTCCCATAAGTTTTATTTTATTAAGGCCGTGCCGTTTCGGCAGCGGCGGCTAAGCTTTTACCCATACCACCTTCCCGTTATGCGCTACAACCGTGCCGATAATTGCCGGTTTTCCGCAGACGGTCGGTTCCAGCGCGGTGCAGAGTTCCGTGTATAAACTTTGGGCGTCTTGTTGCGCTGCCGCAATAACAAGCCCGCCTGACGTCTGCGGGTCAAACAGGATGTCTTGATAGGCACGCGGCACTCCGTCCAGCGCAGCATTAT
>CAUVKE010000054.1:0-7055 GCA_963552415.1 uncultured Treponema sp. | reverse complement strand
AAAAAGAGATGCCGCTCATTGAGGATATGGTGGGCGGTTTCGCCGTTTTAATTACGGAAGACGACGGTGTAAACCCCGTTATCAATACTGACGTAATCGGTAAACATACGATTTCTTCCGGTTCTTCTCCGCAGGCGGTTATGACAGCGCTCATCTACGATCCATTGAATGCGGCAGGAATGAAGATTACCGATGTCGAAAAGTTTGCTGCGGAATTGCAGAACCACGAAATTACCGCTCCTGCAGGAGCCGGTAATGTGCCGGAAGCAAACACAAAGATGATTGCAGCGCTTGCGGTTATGAAAGGTCAGCTTGAACGCGCAAAAATCGCGGAATTTGTAAAGCAATACGGTGTGGAAGGGTTCGCACCTACGCAGGGCCACATTCCTTCCGGCGTTCCCTTTATCGGCCATGCACGGCGGGATATGCTTGCAGGAAAGCTGCACCGCGCAATGATTGTCGGAAAAGGCAGCTTGTTCCTCGGCCGCTTGACCAACCTCTTTGACGGTTTAAGCTTTTTAATTGAGGCGAACAACGGCAAGGGAAGTTCCGGTGCTGCGGGCGGCGCCGGTGAAGCGGAAATTAAGAAGATTGTAGCCGATGCTATGCGCGATGTCGCTGCCCGTATCTTAGCGGAGGGCGGAGCAAAATGAGCAGTACAAAACAACAACTGGCCGATGCCTTCAGCCTGATGGCGAAGGGACTGGAAACCGGCGCCTTTGCGGAAGCCTTTCCGGTCGGCTTAACCGTCCCCGGCAGCGAGCACGGAGAAGCGGAGCTTATCCGCGCGGCAAAACTGGCAGCCCATGCCAATCCCGGATTGGATATTGTGCTGATCGGCGGCCCGAAAACCGAGGGGTTCCGCTGGTATGAAGCGCCGACGCTGGAAGACGCTCATCATAAAATGGAAGAATTGTTTAAAACGGGCGAAATAAAAGCCGCTGTAACGATGCACTACACTTTCCCGCTCGGCGTTACGACAGTCGGAAAGGTAGTAACGCCCGGCTTCGGCAAAGAAATGTTTATTGCGTCCACTACCGGCGCCTCCGATGCCGACCGGTATAAGGCGATGCTGTTAAACACCTTTGCCGGAATTGCCGTTGCAAAAGCAAACGGCGTTGAAAATCCGACGGTCGGGCTTTTAAACATCGACGGCGTTGCGACGATTGAAAAAGCACTGTTAAAGCTGCAAAAAGCGGGCTATCCGATACGCTTTACCGAATCGCACCGCGCCGACGGCGGGGTACGCATGCGCGGCAACGATTTGCTGCAAGGGACGCCCGATGTGATGGTCTGCGATACCTTAACCGGCAATGTGCTGATGAAGCTTTTCAGCTCCTTCTTAACGGGGGGCAGCTATGAAGCCTCCGGTTCCGGTTACGGCCCCTGCGCCGGTAAGGATATGACCGATGTCGTCGCGATTGTTTCCCGCGCATCGGGCGCTCCGGTTATCGCCGCAGCCTTGGCGTATTCCGCGCGCAGCGCTCAGGCAAACCTACAAGCGCTGTGCCGTGCCGAGGTGCAAGCCGCCGAAAAAGCGGGGCTGCAAGCCATAGTCGACTCGTTCGGCGCCGTAAAAGAAGCAAGCGCCGAAGCGGTAGCGGTACCGCCTAAAAAAGCTGTTACGGAAGAAATCCACGGCATCGACGTTATCGACATAGAAAATGCCTGCAAGACGCTCTGGAAAGAGAACATCTATGCGGAAGCGGGCATGGGCTGTACCGGCCCCGTTATCCTGCTTGCCGGTGAAGACGCCGAACAAGCCCGTAAGATTTTAACCGCAGCGAACTATATCTAAAAAGAATTACTGTAGGAGACCTCTAAAAACTGCAAGTGCCGCGGCTTGTTCTATAAGGAAATTCATTTACTTATCTACGGTGGCCTGCAAAGCAAGTTTTTAGAGGTCTTCCTTAAATATCTATATTATTATAGAGAGAAGTTATCTGATATGCTTCGTAGAATGAACAGGTTTAACGTACAGCGCACAAAAATACTTTATAAACGGACAACATAACACTGCGTGCGACAGGGGATGCCCATGAACTACATTGCTTTTTTCAGTTTTGTATTTTTTACATCGATTACTCCGGGGCCGAATAATATTTCAGCAATGATGTATTCAAGTAAATACGGATTTCGTAAAGGAGTTCTCTTTGTTTTTGGCTGTTTGATCGGCTTTCTGTGTCTCATGTTGTGTTGCGCTGTTTTTTCTTCTGTCCTCTATGAAACAATTCCTGCAATTAAACCCTTCTTCTTAACGGGGGGAGCGCTGTATATGATCTATCTTGCATGGATTGTATGGAAAAATAAACCGCATAGCGGAAAAACACCGATGAAGAGTACGCATATCGTATTACATGGGGCATTGCAGCAGTTTATCAATATTAAAGTTATTATCTATGCTATCACTGTATGGACTACCTTTATTTTACCGCATTATAACACATTGAGTGCGCTTATCGGATGGTATATCTTTCTATCATGCTTCGGTCCAATATGCGCGTTCTGTTGGGTGATAGTAGGTACATCATTCGACAAACTTTTGGGTAAGTACGGCATCGTAGTCAACGCCGTTATGGCGCTCGGCTTATTATATTGTGCCGCAGCCATGGCGTTCGATATATTTCGGTAATTTTCGCTATGACTGCGAGTTCACATCAAAGGTATAGATTGGGAAGAATTAACTGCAAAAAGCGCTGTTTTGTCACCCTTATCCTATAATTACAAGCCATTTCACTCAGCAGCTCATCATGTGTGATAATGACAACGGGTTTGCCCGTCTGTGCAAACATCCCCGCCCCACCCACTGCACCATACTTAAAAAACCTTCGCCGTCCATACCACTGATCGGCTCATCAAACACAAAGAGCTGTGCTTCCGAGCAATACGCCGCGGCAATTACTATCTGCTGTTTTTCTCCGCTGGATAGCGACGCAGGATGCCGGTTCCGTACCGCCTGCAAGCGGAATAGCTCAAGCGCTTTTTCCGCACTCACCTTTCCGCACAACAAAAAAAGGCGCTGCAAAACTTTTACAGCGCCTTTCATAATAAAGCCGCTTACCTCCAACCGGAAGCAAGCGGCTTCTTTTTTATCGTTACATTACCGAGCACGGGGATATCTTAAAAGTTAGTTGCTTTTTCGACAGTCCCGCACCCTCTGCCGTATCCGCTTAGAACGGGCGGTCGGCCAGATACTTATACTCCTGCCAGCGCCGCTTTGCCTTCGCAACCGCTTTATCAAGCAGCATTTGAGCGCGTTCGGGGTTTGCATTCTTTAACGACTTGAAGCGTACTTCTTTGTACATAAAGTCTGCAAGGTTAAAGTCCGGTTCTTTGCTGTCAAGCTGGAAGGGGTTCTTGCCCTGATCGGTTAAGCGCGGGTCGTAGCGGTACAAGGGCCACAGACCGCAGGTAACGGCCTCTTTCTGGTTCGACATACCCTTCGTCATATTGATACCGTGGTTGATACAATGGCTGTATGCGATGATAATCGAAGGCCCGTCATAGCTTTCCGCTTCACGGAATGCTTTGATAACCTGCGACATATTTGCACCCATGGAAACCTGTGCAACATACACATAGCCGTAGCTCATCGCCATCATGCCGAGGTCTTTTTTGCTGATCTCTTTACCGGAGGCGGCAAATTTTGCGATAGCGCCGATCTGGGTTGCCTTTGACATCTGACCGCCGGTATTGGAATACACCTCCGTATCCATAACCAATACGTTGATGTTTCTACCGGAAGCAAGCACGTGATCCAAGCCGCCGTAGCCGATATCATACGCCCAGCCGTCACCGCCAAGTATCCATACGGAACGCTTAATAAAGTGATCGGTTAAGGACAGCAGCTCTTTTGCGAGCGGGTCGGAAGATTTTCCCAATTCTTTTTTAAGCTCATCGACAAAGCCGCGCTGCTCGTCGATTGCTGCATCATCAGCCTGCGTATTGCTCAATACCTTATCAATAGCAGTAACGGCAACGCCTTTTTCCTTGAGCTTTCCGGCAACTTCGCGCGCGTATTCCGCAAGTTTATCACTGGTTAAGCGCATACCGTACCCGAATTCGGCCGCATCTTCAAAGAGAGAGTTCGACCATACCGGCCCGCGTCCGTCCGCGCGTTTTGCATACGGAGTAGTAGGGAGGTTACCGCCGTAAATGGAAGAACAACCGGTTGCGTTCGCAATAACGGCGCGGTCGCCGAAGAGTTGCGATAAGACGCCGATATAGGGTGTTTCACCGCAGCCTGCGCAGGCGCCGGAGAACTCAAAGAGCGGACGGCGCATACCGAGTCCTTTCGGCTGGCTCAAGTTGACCTTGCGCGTATCGGGATCGGGGAGACTCATAAAGAACTTCCAGTTTTCCGATTCAACGGCGCGGTGTTCAACAAAGCTTTCCATATTGATTGCTTTAATCGCAGGATTTTCCTTGGACTTTGCAGGACACTGCTCGACACAGACACCGCATCCCGTACAGTCTTCGGGAGAAACTTGAATAGTAAACAGCGAGTTATCGAATTCCTTGCCCTTATACGGAACGGAGCGGAACGCCGAAGGTGCACGGTCGGCATTGGATTTGTCGAATGCCTTCATTCGGATAACGGCATGGGGACATACAACCGTACACTGACCGCACTGGATACAGAGTTCGCTCTTCCAAATCGGGATACGCTCTGCGATTGCGCGTTTTTCATACTGCGTCGTTGCAGTCGGGAAGGTACCGTCTGCCGGAATTTCGCTTACCTTTACCGCATCGCCTTCATTGATAGCGATTTTGCCCAGTATTTCACGGACAAATTCCGGCGCATCGGAAGTCATTGCGGCATGGCGTGAAAGTTTACTGGTTGCTTCTTTGGGGTAGGTAACCTGTTCAACACCTTCAAGCGCCATATCGATGGTCTTGATGTTCTTTTGAACGATTTCCGGCCCCTTCTTGCCGTAGGATTTTTCGATAAATTTCTTAATCAGCTGTACCGCTTCATCCTCAGGCAAAATGCCGAAGATTTTAAAGAATGCGGTCTGCATAACAACGTTGATACGGTTACCCATACCTGCTTTTTCTGCAATCTTGACACCGTCGATAACGTAGAACTTCGCTTCTTTCGCGATAAGGTCTTTCTGCACTTCTATCGGCAGGTGCTCCCATACCTCATCCTTATTCCAGTGGCTGTTCAAAAGGAAGGTTCCGCCTTTTTTAAGGCTCTTGAGCATATCGTAGGTTTCGAGGAAGGTGAATTTATGACACGCAATAAAGTCCGCCTGTCCGACAAGGTAGGGCTTGCGGATCTTTTTCTTTCCAAAGCGCAGGTGCGAGGTGGTAATTGATCCGGACTTCTTGGAGTCGTACACAAAATAGGCTTGCGCATTGTTGTCGGTCGCTTCACCGATAATTTTGATAGAGTTCTTGTTAGCGCCGACCGTACCGTCTGAGCCGAGTCCGTAGAACATCGCCTGATGCATACCAGAATCGTCAACATGGAAGTGATGATCGTAGGCAAGGCTTACATACGTTACGTCGTCTTCGATACCGATGGCAAAGTTGCTCTTCTTTTCTCCTTCCATATTATCGAATACGGCTTTCACCATTGCCGGGGTGAATTCTTTTGAACCCATACCGTAGCGGCCGCCGAGGATAACGGGATAGTGAGTAAAGGTGCATTTCTTTGCAGCTTGCATTTCGCCGATAGCGGTGCGCACATCTTCGTAGAGGGCTTCACCGAGCGAGCCGGGTTCTTTTGAGCGGTCGAGTACGGTGATGTTTTGTACGGAAGCGGGTAATGCTTTTACAAAGGCCTCTGCGCTGAAGGGGCGGTACAAACGTACTTTCAGTAAGCCGTACTTTTTACCTTGACTATTCAGATAGTCTACGGTCTCTTCTACCGTGTCAGCACCGGAACCCATCAGAATGATAACCGATTCCGCATTGGGATCGCCGTAATAGTCGAACAAGTGATAAGCGCGTCCGGTCAAGGTTGCATACTTATCCATAACCCGCTGAACGATTTCGGGGGTTGCCAGATAGTACTTATTGACTGCTTCGCGCGCTTGGAAGTATACGTCGGGGTTTTGAGCGGTTCCGCGGATCATCGGTTTTTCGGGAGTTAAGCCGCGGAGACGGTGTGCGCGTACCAGATCATCATTGATCATCTGACGCATCACATCGTGCGAAACTTCTTCAATCTTCTGAATTTCGTGAGAGGTTCTAAAACCGTCGAAGAAGTGGAGGAACGGAACGCGCGCTTCAAGCGTCGCCGTGTGAGCGATAACCGCGAGATCCATAACTTCCTGCACGGAGTTGGAAGCCAGCATTGCCCAACCAGTTTGGCGGCATGCCATAACATCCTGATGGTCGCCGAAGATGGAGAGTGCGCTGGTTGCTAAGGCACGGGCTGCTACGTGGAATACCGTACTGGTCAACTCACCGGCAATTTTGTACATATTGGGGATCATCAGTAAGAGACCCTGTGATGCGGTAAAGGTTGAAGAGAGCGCTCCCGTGGTTAATGCACCGTGAACAGCGCCAGAAGCTCCTCCTTCGGATTGCAATTCGACAACTTGCGGCACGGTTCCCCAGATATTGGTTTTTCCGTGGGCGGAATACTCATCGGCAACTTCCCCCATCGGGCTTGACGGCGTGATAGGATAAATTGCGATAACTTCGCTGAGCGTATGCGCAACATGACCGGCGGCAGTATTACCGTCAATCATTACGAGGTTTTTTTCAGGCATAGTATCGTCCTTCTAAAGTATGGTGTGAATGGGTGCGTATACTATATTATTCAATATAATATATCCGATTTGCATACAGCATAGTCTTTTAATGCAAAAAGTGCAAGAGTTGAGCGGCAGTTTATGAATGGACATGTGTGGCGTCCTGTATGCAGCAACTTATCCGTCGATAGAAAGAATGAGTGCAATTTCACCGAGAGGCAAGTCGACCTTTTCGGCGATAAAGTCAATCGAAAAGCCTTGTCGTGCCAATTCGATAACTTGTTCACGGGGATTTAAAAGCGTAGAGATTTTTCCCACAGCTTCGGGAGAAACGCCGATAGGTTTCTT
>CAUVKE010000053.1:0-7064 GCA_963552415.1 uncultured Treponema sp. | reverse complement strand
GCCTTCATATCGCGGGGAGAAAAGAGCACGGCAAGCGTTTCAAACACGCGGTAACTGCCGAGGTTCAAGAGCTTGCGCTGGAATACGATACCGATTGCGATAATGGCAATGACTATCAAGAAAAATATTTGATATGATTGCAGGTAGGAAAAACCTTGCACTCGCAAAAGGTCGAGTATCGTTCCGCCGAGGATGGAACCTGCGCCGCCGGTAATCGCAAGGATAAAGTAATAGAGCATACTTAAATCCATCAGCGCCTCTTCCGGCACCATCGCGAAGAAATATGCTTGCGACGAATTATCTTGCCCGACAAAACCGACATTGCTGATCATCGTAAATAAGATGAGAAAAACGGTACTGAGTATACCGGCGCTTGCAAGTCCCGGCGCAAAGAAAGCCGGTATTAACGAAAGGGCGCTGATTGCGCTGAAAATGATAAAGATCGGTTTAGCGCCGATGCGGTCGATAATCAGATGCATTAAAAGCCCGACACTGAGAGCGCCTACAAGCGAGTACATGGATAAGATGGTCGCCGCGCTATCTCGTCTACTGTAAACTTCTTTTGCATACACGATGATGAATGGACGAATCATCGCAATACCGAGACTGATAATAAAGAACGCCAACACGAACCGTCTAAAGTTTGCATCTTTAAAGGCATCACGAATGTGCCTCAAAAAAGTGGAGCCTTGGCGCGGGGTTGTGCTGTCTTTCTGCTTTTGACGGTTCGGCTTTGCGGACTGAGGTTCCGGTATTCTAAACAGCAGGATAGAGGCGATAAAGCCGAGCAGTATGCCGATCATACTCGCGAGGTTATAACTGCGTACCGAAGAATCCATCCGTAAAAGCCACGCAAGCAAAACAGTGGCGAGTAATGCCGCAAGGTTGTTGATTAAGGAAAGACGCACGATATACGAGCTGCGGTCTTTCCCGGGTGCAAGGATTCTGATAACGGGATTATTGGCAATCATTCCGGCGCCGCGGAAAAAATTGAACAGCCCTACCGCAAGCAATAGACAATAGAGCGCATACTGATCGTGTCCTGCAGAGACAAGAAACGGGATGGCAAGCAGCGGCAAGAGCGATGCGGTACGCAAAAGCCATGTACTGCCGAATGTCTGCATAATGCTAAAGCGCATCACCATCAATTTACCAAGCGGAATGGCAAAAAAAGAAAGGTACATAAATGCGGTCAGTAAACCGACTACCGTTGTATTGGCTTTTAAAAAGAGCGCATAAAGGGTAACCGTATTGCCGGTAACAAGCGCAAAAGAAAAAGAATTGAAGATATTGTAAATGTCGTAGATTCGCCGCCCTTGTTTAATTTTATAGGCCGACAGTTGCTCATTCATCGGCCATATTGTATAGTGAACGTATGAAAAGCTCAACGGTACCCCTCCGCTCGGAGGTCGCAAAAAGCGACCAATGGGATTTAAGCAAACTTTTTACAAATGATGCGGACTGGAATGCCTCACTGAAAGACATTACCGCCGCAAAAGACCGCGTATTAACCTACAAAACTGCCTTTGCCGCACCTGAAAAACTGACTGCCGAAACGGTGCTCGGCTGTTTACAGGCGGTGGAAGCGGCCGCTCGTATTTCGGAAAAGACAAGCCATTATGCCTTTTTGATGAAGTCGGTGGATGAAAGCGATCCTAAAAACATCGAACGGGTTTCTCTCGCGATGATGGCAGACACGGAACTTTCTTCCGAAACAAGCTGGTTTATTCCCGCTTTGCTGGAGATTCCCGAACAGACTATCCGCGGCTGGATCGATCCTGCCGGAAAGACCGGCGCTGCTTTTGCTCCGTACAAAATCTTTATCGAAAAACTGATCAGATTAAAGGCTCATACATTGAGCGAGAAAGAAGAAAAGCTTCTGTCGCTTTTAGCCGAATCGCAGGATGTCGAACGCCGCAGCTTCTCGACGCTTACGAATGTAGACTTCCGTTTCGGTTCAATTGAAACTCCTGACGGAGCGAAAGAACTTACTCAATCTTCATATTCACAGTTCTTAATCAATCCCGACCGGAATATCCGTAAGCAAGCGTATATGCAATTTTACGGCACGTTCGACACGTACAAAAATACGATAGCGTCCTTATACACCGGTCAGGTACAGCAAAATATCGCGCTTGCCCGTATCCGCGGATACGGTTCCGCCCGTGAACAAGCGCTCTATCCCGATAAGGTTCCGACGGAAGTATACGACAATCTTATCAGCACAATCCGGAAAAACTTGGAGCCGCTGCATCATTTTTATGCGCTTATGCAAAAATCGCTCAAACTTGATGAGCTGCGGCACTACGATGTGTATGTTCCGCTGGTAGGCGAAGTGCGGCGGCACACTCCGTATAACGAAGCCGTCGATATGATTACCGAAGCGTTACAACCGCTCGGCGATGAATATGTTACCACGCTGCGGAACGGGCTGCTCGGCGGCTGGGTTGACCGGTACGAAAATAAGGGCAAGCGTTCGGGCGCTTTTTCGTGGGGCGGCTTTGAAGGTGATCCTTATATCATGGTCAACTATAAAGAAGACGTTATCCGGGATGTATTCACCCTTGTGCACGAAGGCGGGCATTCCATGCACTCGTGGTATTCAGTACGGAACAATCCGTTTTTAAGCTACAACTACACGATTTTTGAAGCGGAGGTAGCGTCAACCTTTAATGAAGAGCTGTTGTTCCGCTCCATGCTGAAAAACACGAGCGATCCCAAAATGCGGGCATACCTGCTGAGTATTCGCGTAAGCGATATTCTCGCAACGCTTTACCGCCAGACGATGTTTGCCGAATACGAACATATCACGCATAAGCTTGTTGAAGAGGGAACGCCGCTTACCATCGAGAACCTTCGCAGCGAGTACCGCAAACTGCTGACCGCTTACTTCGGCCCCGCGATGCATTTTGAGGAATGCAGCGATCTTGAAGGCCTGCGTATTCCGCATTTTTACAATTCGTTCTATGTGTACAAATATGCAACCGGTATTTCCGCATCGCTTGCCCTTGCCGAACGGGTATGTTCGGGCGGAAAAACGGAGCGGGAGGATTACTTTAAGTTTTTAACCTCCGGCGGTTCCCGCTATCCCATCGAGTCGTTGCGGATTGCCGGTGTCGATATGGCGTCTCCCGAACCGGTTGAGGCAGCCTGTAAGCACTTTGCGCACTTGGTAAGCGAGCTTGAAAAAGCCTTAGCCGCTCTATAACCCGATTCCTCTGCCGCCGTGACTCTTGAACAAGCTCAAGCGATTATCGCTTCGCCTCTTTTCAACGCTTTTTTAGAACCGGCGGCAGACCGGCGCGCCTTTATAACAGAACGGTTGGCGGCGCAAGGAATTCCCTACCGTACCGTTACCCTTCAAGATAAAACTCACATTGTTATTACCTACCGGCAATCCGCGTACAATCCCCGCTTTAAGATGAAAACGCTGATAGCGCACTATGACCGCGCCGCCGGTACACAGGGCGCAAATGATAATTCCGCCGCCTGCATACAGCTGCTGCTGTTTGCTCAAACGCTGTTGCATAAACGGGATGCGCATAACACCCGCATCATCTTTACCGACGGCGAAGAAGCGGGTGCGGATGGCATTAAAAACCAAGGCGCCTACCGTTTGGGGCAAGGATTGCGTGCGCTTTCAATGCAGCAGGATGACATATTTGTGTTTGATATGTGCGGCAGCGGGGATACGCTCATTCTTTCAGAGTCGGGGATATACGGCAGGGATACAAGGAAAACGGCGGCGCTTTCCGCTCTGCATCGGCGATGCCGCATCTATGCCGACGCCGCGTGCAGAGGGCGCTGGCTTTCACTTCCGACTGCCTATAGCGACAACGCGGGGCTCATTTCCGCCGGATTAACCGCGCAGGTCATCACCGTCCTGCCGAGGGCGGAAGCGGAGCTGTTAATGCGGTATATACCGCCTTCTGTATTCCGGGCAAAAGGGAAGGAAAATGGTACGCATTCCGGCAGGATCGACATCAAAACAGCGGTATTCGACGGTACTGGCGTTGGGTCGCAAAACAAAGGGAAAAGCTCCGTCAACGAAAGCGCCGCTCAAGCGCTCCAGCGGTGCATCATCACCAATGCCCATATTCCGCCTAATTCACCGCTTGCCGCCGTCATTCCGCAGACATGGCAGCGGATGCACACCCCGCAGGATAGGCTCGAAACACTGACGACGCAAGCTTTTATCCTAGTTGATAAAATGCTTCGGTATCTGGCGGGGGTGAAAGAAGCGGCGTATTATGTGGAACTCTAATGCGCCGGCTTTTGGGTAGGGAAGTTTAGTTGTCCTTTCCCGTGTATCAATTTACATTTTTTTAATTTGAGAGAAACTCTGAATACCCTTGCGGCTCATCTTGCTGCCTTGTATAATAGTAGGTTACAGCAACGTATAGCAAGCGATAGTTCAAGAGGTGTACATAATTCCGTACACAACCGACCGTCAAATCAACAACCCCGACGCGAGCGTCGGGGTATGTTGTTCTCATAAGGTGGTTGCAGTCGGCTTTAATACCCTTCGTTACGACGCAAGCGTCGGGGTATTAAACCCTCCGCACGAATCGAATGCGCTTAAGTACACAGGAGAATCCATTTATGGCAGTTAAAAAAAGTGAATTATACGGCAGTTTGTGGGCAAGCTGCGACAGTTTACGCGGCGGAATGGACAGTTCGCAGTACAAAGACTATATATTAACGCTGCTATTCGTAAAATATGTATCGGATAAATACAAGGGTGTCGTATACGGAGAAATTGATATTCCTGAAGGCGGTAGTTTTGACGATATGCTCGCACTTATCGGACAGAAAAATATCGGTGAAGGCATGGACAAGGTTATTGCAAAACTTGCCGAAGCGAACAATTTACGCGGTGTTATCGATAACGCACATTTTAATGATCCTGAAAAACTTGGAATCGGGCAGGAAATGGTAGATAAGCTTAGCAATCTGCTTGCAATCTTCCGCGATAAAATGCCCGACTTCGGTAAAAACCGTGCGGACGGTGATGATATCATCGGAGATGCGTACGAATTCTTAATGAAAAAGTTTGCTACCGAAAGCGGAAAAAGCAAGGGGCAATTTTACACTCCCGCTGAAGTTTCCCGTGTTTTAGCGCATGTTATCGGGATCGAAAAGGCAGTATCCGGTGAAAGCACCTTGTATGATCCTGCCTGCGGTTCCGGTTCTCTTTTGATTCGGGCGGCGGAAGCTGCTCCGCGGAATGTAGCGGTGTTCGGACAGGAAAAAGATATTACGACAGCGGGACTTGCCCGCATGAATATTGTGCTGCACAACAGAGGAACGGGAGAGATAAAAAGCGGCAATACGTTTGCTTCTCCGCAGTATACAGATCCCGATGATGAAAGCGCCTTGCAGCAATTCGACTTTGCCGTTGTCAACCCTCCGTTTTCCGATAAAAATTGGACAGACGGCTTACAGGATTATGGTCAATTTGAAGGATACGGAGAGCGTCCGCCTCAAAAGAACGGAGACTTTGCATGGCTTTTGCACGTTATTAAATCATTAAAACGGAATGGCAAAGCAGCGGTCATCCTTCCGCACGGCGTTCTGTTTAGAGGAAATGCGGAAGCGACAATACGCCGCGCATTGGTTGATAAGGGATACATCAAAGGTATTATCGGGCTGCCTGCAAACTTGTTTTACGGTACCGGAATCCCTGCGTGTATTATTGTTGTCGACAAAGAGAAGGCTGAAAAGCGCGGCGGAATTTTTATGATTGACGCAAGTAGGGATTTCATAAAAGACAGCAACAAAAACCGCTTGCGGGAACGGGATATATATAAAATTACAACGGTATTTAATGCGCAAACGGAAATTCCTTATTACTCCCGCTTCATTCCGTTGAGCGAAATACAAGAAAAAAACGACTATAACCTCAATATTCCGCGCTACATACAAAGCAGCGCAAGAGAAGATATACAGAATTTGAGCGGGCATTTGAAAGGCGGCATACCTGTAGATGACATTGACAGCTTAAACACATATTGGAATGCGTTCCCGCAATTAAAACCGGCGCTTTTCAAACCGTTCAGAAAGGATTTTTACTCGATTGCAGCGGAAAAAGAAGCGTTCTACGGTATTATCGAAAAAGATCCTGCGTTTGAAGAATATGCACACACGCTTGAAGCAGCTTTTAAAAGTTGGGTTCAAAAGGTAAGAAAACCGCTGTATGGAATCACTGATCAAACAAAACCGAAAGAACTGATCCGGCAGCTGGCGGACGCTCTTATCAAAGCATTTAAACCGATAGCGTTGATCGATATATATGATGTGTACGAAGTATTGCTGTCATACTGGAACGAAACGATGGGCGATGATGTTTATCTTATTATGCAGGAAGGGTATGCCGTTATTCGTGAGATTGACAGCTTAAAAAAGCCAAGCGCCAAAAAAAATGCCGCCCCCGGTGCAACAAAAACCGAGTGGGATGGTAAGGTTATCCCTAAAGAACTTGTCATTGAACATTTTTTCTTTACGGAAAAAACAGCGATCGATAAGATAGAACAACTTATTACCGTAATTCAAGAAGAAGTGGATGAACTTTTAGAAAATGCTGAAGAAGATTCGATTATTGCTGAAGTTTTAACAGAAAAGAAAATACTGAACAAGGCGCTGCTAAAACAACGGCTTGCAGAATTAAACAAAGAATCCGGCAGCTCGGATGATGCGGCGGTTTTGCAATCTTTATCGGAAAAACAAAATAAGATTGACGAACAGACCAAACTGCTAAAAGGATTCCGTGCTGCACTTGATGAAAAAACACGCTGCCACTATGCCGAACTATCCGATAAGGAATGCTTAAAGCTCCTCCTCGATTTAAAATGGTTCCGCTCTATTTCAAACGGCATTTACGCGCTCTACGAATCGGTAAATCATCATATTTCAGCCCGTATCACCGAACTTGCCGAACGATACGACCGTACCTTACCCGAACTCGAAGCAGAAACAGCAGCCCTTGAACAAAAAGTTAAAGCGCACCTCCAAAGGATGGGAATCGAATGGTAGCGCCTGAAGGATGGGAAGTTGTAGAACTAGGA
>CAUVKE010000052.1:0-7080 GCA_963552415.1 uncultured Treponema sp. | reverse complement strand
CGGCGCGGCGGCGGTACTCCGTTCTATCGGAACGTAGAACTGCAGCAGCTCGGTGTTCCCGTTATCGTCGGTATCTACGGAACTAACCCCGCGGGCGGCGGTTATCACAGTATCAGCCCGACCATCCTGATTGCGCATGAAAAAGCGAATATGGCAGTCGGCGGCGCCGGTATTGTCGGCGGTATGAACCCGAAAGGTTATATCGACCAAGAGGGCGCCGAGCAAATTATCGAGGCAAGCAAAAAATCCAAGGGCATTGATGTGCCGGGAACGGTTTCCATTCACTACAACGAAACGGGCTTTTTCCGCGAAGTGTACAGCGATGAAATCGGCGTATTGGACGGTATCAAAAAGTACATGGACTACCTGCCCGCCTACAATTTGGAGTTTTTCCGTGTAGACGAACCGAGAGAGCCTGCGCTTGACCCGAATGACCTCTATTCCATTTTGCCGATGAACCAGAAGAAGGTATACAATATCTACGATATTATCGGACGGCTGGTTGATAACAGCGAATTCAGCGAGTTCAAAAAAGGCTACGGCCCCGAAATGGTAACCGGTATTGCGAAGGTAGACGGCTTGTTGGTCGGTATTGTGGCAAACTTCCAAGGCTTGCTGCTGAAATATCCCGAATACAAAGAAGGCGCTGTCGGTATCGGCGGTAAGCTCTACCGGCAGGGACTTATGAAGATGAACGAGTTCGTAACGCTTTGTGCACGTGATAAGATTCCGATTGTCTGGTTGCAGGATACCACCGGTATCGACGTCGGAAATGATGCGGAAAAGGCGGAACTGCTCGGTTTGGGACAGTCTCTTATCTACTCCATTCAGAATTCCAATATTCCGCAGATGGAAGTTACGCTGCGTAAGGGTACTGCTGCGGCTCACTACGTATTGGGCGGACCTCAGGGTAACGATACCAATGCGTTCTCACTCGGTACCGCGGCAACCGAAATCAACGTAATGAACGGAGAAACCGCTGCAACTGCGATGTATTCACGCCGCTTGGTTAAGGATAAGGATGCGGGGAAAGATTTAACACCGACCATTGAAAAGATGAATAAACTGATCAATGAGTATAAGGAAAAATCCGTTCCGCAGTATTGTGCCAAGACCGGTATGGTCGACGAAATCGTCAATCTGTATGATATACGGGCGTATATGATTGCCTTTGCGAACTCGGTATATCAGAATCCGAAAGCGATGTGCGCTTTCCATCAAATGCTGCTTCCGCGGGCAATTAGAGAATACAATACGTTTGTAAAGAAATAGAACTGTACAACAGCACCGGTACACTGTTTTGAACGGTGAAGCCGGTGCTGTTTCGTTTGGGAATCGTTTAAGCAGATAAAAACTGCGTTCAACGGCTCTCATATTTATGCACTGCAATTTCTGTAATCTTTATGCGGAAATGAATGTGTTATCAGGACTGAGTTATGGAAAGAATTGTTTTAAAATTAGGTATGTTTGAGACACTCATGGTTGCGGTTATTGCAATCTATGTGGGTGAGTTTTTGCGCAATAAAATTCCGGTTCTTAAAAAATATTGTTTACCCGCCTCTGTTGTAGGCGGTACCTTGTTTGCGCTCCTTTCGTTATTGCTCTATTCAGTCAATATTTTTGAATTGAATTTTGATTATAAAACAGTCAATCAGCTGTTCTATTGTTTATTCTTTGCCGCAAGCGGTGCTGCTGCAAGTTTAGCGTTGCTGAAAAAAGGCGGTAAGCTGGTGATTATCTTTACCGTACTGGCGGCTTTGCTTGCAGCGTTGCAAAACGCTGCCGCTATTTCGGTTGGGAGCCTTTTTCACATCAGTCCCCTCATCTCTATGATGACCGGTAGTATTCCGATGACCGGCGGACACGGCAATGCCGCTTCGTTTGCGCCGATTGCCGTAGATGCGGGTGCAACCGCTGCTATGGAAGTTGCGATTGCCGCTGCAACCTTCGGTTTGATTTCAGGCTGTATTATTGGCGGGCCGTTCGGTAACTTTATGGTGAAACGCTTTCACCTTGAAAATCCCGAGCTGGATGGAAAAATGGAAGCTGCAGAATTGCAGGCTGAAAACTCAGGCGGTACTGCGGGGGCTTTGGTAGATAAATCCAATGTACTTCAGGCGGTGTTTCTCTTGTGTATCGCATGCGGTATCGGTCAGGTGTTGTTTTTGACGTTAAAGCATTTCAAAATCAACTTCCCGATTCACGTATGCTGTATGTTCGGAGGAATTGCGACACGTCTTATATTGGATTTAACTTCAAAAAATAATCCTACGAAACACAATGTATTGTATGATGCATTCGATATCGTCGGTGAATTTTCGTTAGCCTTGTTTGTTTCGATGTCCATTATTTCTATGAAACTCTGGCAGCTTGCAGGTCTAGGAACTGCATTGGTGGTATTGCTGTTGGTACAAGTCGTGCTGATAGTTGTGTTCTGCTATTTCCTTACGTTTAATCTATTAGGCAGAAACTATGATTCGGCGGTTATGGCGGTCGGTCATATCGGTTTCGGCTTGGGTGCAGTGCCTGTTTCGATGACGACGATGCAGACGGTATGCCGCAAATATCGTTATTCCAAGTTGGCATTCTTTGTCGTGCCGGTTATCGGTGGATTTATCAGCAATATTACCAATGCCATTATTATTACAAAGTTCTTGGATTTGGCAAAGCACATGCTTGGACTTTGATACATAATCGGCAAGGGGCAGGTATATCGTTATGAGTATATTTACCATGGGCGTAGACGTCGGTTCTACAGCTTCCAAGTGTGTGATTATCAAGGACGGAAAGGAAATCGTTGCGACGGCGGTTGTTCCTGTGGGGACGGGTACCAGCGGGCCTGCCCGGGTAATGAAGCAAGCGCTGGAACATCTCGGGTTTACCTCGATAGAGCAGCTTGACGGAGCTATCGCAACCGGCTATGGACGTAATTCGTTAAAGGAAGTACCGGCACAGATGTCTGAATTGTCCTGCCATGCAAAAGGAGCCTATTTCTTGTTCCCGCGGGTACGTACTATTATCGATATCGGCGGGCAGGATTCTAAAGCGTTAAAGCTCAGTGATAACGGTATGCTCGAAAACTTTGTTATGAACGATAAGTGTGCTGCCGGTACGGGGCGTTTCCTCGATGTTATTGCAAAGGTTCTGGAAATCAATTTGGAAGACCTTGAAAAACTTGACGAGCAGTCCACCAAAGAGTTGACAATCAGCTCAACCTGTACCGTGTTTGCCGAATCGGAGGTTATCTCTCAATTGGCGAGCGGTGCGAAAATTCCCGATATCGTAAAAGGAATCCACACGGCAATAGCGAGCCGCGTCGGCAGTTTGGCTAAGCGTGTCGGTATTCAAGATGATGTTGTAATGACCGGAGGAGTAGCCCTGAATAAGGGAATGGTACGGGCATTAGAAAAGAATATAGGATTTAAAATTCACACGAGTGAGTACTGCCAGTTAAATGGCGCAATTGGAGCCGCTCTGTTTGCACATCAAAAGTGTGCGCAGGCGGCAAAATAAGTACGGTCGACGCCGGTAAATGCAAGGTCGGCGCCGGTCTACGCGGCATCTTCTACAAGGCCTTTTTCGGTTTTATGAAAGATGACCGAGAGATACGAGGAGGAAACAAATGGCTCAAAAAATGGAAAAGTTACCCAACAAAACGCCGCGGCCGATTGAAGGGCATAAGCCCGCTGCCGCTGTTTTACGCGATGTGGTAGATAAGGTCTATGCAAACGCGTGGGAAGCAAAGCGGCGCGGTGAATTAGTCGGATGGAGCTCTTCTAAATTTCCAATTGAATTAGCGAAGGCTTTTGATTTGAATGTCGTCTATCCCGAAAACCATGCAGCTTCGACGGCCGCTAAGAAAGACGGATTGCGCCTCTGCCAAGCGGCGGAAGATATGGGATATGATAACGATATCTGCGGTTATGCCCGTATCAGTCTTGCGTATGCTGCGGGAGAACCCACCGATTCGCGCAGAATGCCGCAGCCCGACTTTTTGCTGTGCTGTAACAATATCTGCAATATGATGACCAAATGGTACGAGAATATTGCGCGTATGCATAATATTCCGCTCATCATGGTCGACATTCCGTTCTCCAACACGGTGGATGTCCCCGAAGAAAAAGTAGATTACCTTATCGGGCAGTTTGACTACGCCATTAAGCAGCTGGAAAAATTGACCGGAAAGAAATTCGACGAAAAGAAATTTGAGGATGCCTGTGCGCGGGCAAACAGAACCGCCGCCGCTTGGCTGAAATCCTGTTCTTTTATGTCGTATAAGCCGTCTCCGTTAAGCGGTTTTGACCTTTTTAACCACATGGCTGACATTGTTGCCGCCCGCTGCGAAGAAGATGCAGCAGTCGGCTTTGAGCTTTTGGCACAGGAATTTGAACAGTCGGTAAAAGAAAATACTTCTACGTGGGAATATCCCGAAGAGCACCGCATTTTGTTTGAAGGTATTCCGTGCTGGCCGGCGCTCCGTCCCTTGTTTGACCCCTTAAAGGACAGCGGCGTCAACGTAACCGCTGTCGTATATGCTCCGGCATTCGGATTTCGCTATTCGAATACCCGCGAAATGGCCGCTGCATACTGCAAGGCGCCGTGTTCCGTCTGTATCGAAACCGGTGTTGAATGGCGCGAAACCATGGCAAAAGAAAACGGTATCAGCGGCGCGTTGGTCAACTACAACCGCAGCTGCAAGCCGTGGAGCGGCGCAATGCCCGAAATTGAGCGGCGCTGGAAAGAAGACCTCGGTATTCCGGTTGTCCACTTTGACGGCGATCAGGCTGACGAACGCAACTTCTCTACGGAACAGTATAAAACACGTGTACAGGGCTTGGTAGAAATTATGGACGAGCGCAAGCAGGATAAGAAAGCAAAAGGCGAGGACGTTTATACCAACTTTAAGAACACCAAAGAGACCGATTGGTCGAAGCCGACGCTGGAGTAGGGGAGGACAGTATGGAAACAATCAAAGATTTATTGGAACAATTTAAATATTTGGCAAACAATCCGCGGAAGCAGCTGGATAAATACCTTGCGGCAGGGAAAAAAGCCGTCGGTATTTTCCCGTACTATGCACCCGAAGAAATTGTCTATGCGGCAGGTATCGCACCGTTCGGCGTATGGGGCGGTCAAGGCCCCATCGAGCGGGCAAAGGAATACTTCCCGACATTCTATTACTCGCTGGCATTGCGCTGTTTGGAAATGGCCTTGGACGGCACCCTCGACGGGCTTTCCGCTTCAATGCTGACAACGCTGGATGACACGCTGCGTCCGCTCTCGCAGAACTACAAGGTGAGCGCCGGACGGAAAATTCCGATGATCTTTATCAATCACGGTCAGCATCGCAAAGAGGACTTCGGCAAGAAGTACAACGCACGTATCTTTACCAAGGCGAAGGAAGAGCTGGAAAAAATCTGCGGCGTTAAAGTAACCGATGAGAACTTAAAGAAAGCGTTCAAAGTGTATAACGAAAACAGGGCTGAAAAGCGCCGGTTTATCAAGCTCGCCGCGGCTCATCCGCAGAGCATAAAGGCTTCCGACCGCTGCTATGTGCTGAAAAGTTCATACTTCATGCTGAAAGATGAACACACCGAACTGCTCAAAAAACTGAACGCCTTACTCGAAGCTCTACCGGAAGAAAAATGGGACGGCGTTCGGGTGGTTACCAGCGGTGTTATTACCGATAACCCCGGCTTGCTGGATATCTTAGATTCCTACAAGGTCTGTGTTGTTGCCGATGACGTTGCGCATGAATCCCGTGCGTTGAAGGTTGATATCGATCTTTCCATCGACGATCCGATGATGGCTCTTGCCGATCAATTTGCCCGTATGGATGAGGATCCGCTGCTCTATGATCCTGATTTGACAAAGCGCCCGGCGTATGTGGTGAAACTGGCAAAGGACAACAAGGCTGACGGATGCCTCCTCTTTATGCTCAACTTTGATGATACGGAAGAGATGGAATATCCTTCGCTTAAGCAGGCATTCAGTGAAGCAAAAATCCCGTTGATTAAAGTCGGTTATGATCAGCAGATGTCGGACTTCGGGCAGGTGAAAACACAGCTCGAAACATTCAACGAGATTGTACAGCTCAATCGGATGTAAGGGGGTAGCAGTATGAGTGAAAATGTATGGGAAAATGATGATTTTATTTTTAAAGGCGCCGAATTAAAGGGCATGACGCAGAAGGGAAAGGATAAGGTAAAAACACAAGGGCTTACCGATTTGACCATTCCTGCGACAGCTCCTGACGGAACTCCTATTACGCGGATCGGCGACAATGCATTTTACCGCAGGGGCTTAACCTCCGTTGTTATCCCCGACACGGTAGAGAGCATCGGCTATGATGCATTCGGTGTGTGTAAATTGACTTCGGTTAAACTGCCGTCTGCGTTGAAGGATATCGAAGGCTTTGCTTTTTACCGGAATGGTCTTAAAGAAGTGACCTTCGGGGGTAAGGAAACAAAGATTGAGCCGAGCGCTTTTGCATTAAATGCGTTGACGGAACTCAACTTGCCTGCAACCCTTGAGCTGATTGATACTTCATCCTTCTACAAGAATGAGCTGACGGCAGTCAAGATTCCTGCATCGGTGAAGAAAATCAATATGTACGCTTTTTTGAAAAACAACATCAAAGAAGTGGAAATCCCCAAATCGGTGGAATTTTTGCATGTACATGCATTTGAACCGACTACCGAAGTAAAAAAATAAAAACAACTTTGCTTTAAATGTCTTTTTCCCGATATGCATCCGTGTATGTCGGGAAAAAGACAATCTTCATATTTTTCTGCCGGACTATGATTTTTCGTCGGTATTAACTATCTGCTCTATGTGCTAAAAGAGGGATGTACACAAATGGTGTAAATTAGTTGATAGCTTCGATATCTTCTTTACTCAATCCGGTCATTTTTTCGATAAATGATATGTCACAATCGGCTTGCTTCATCAATCGAGCCGTTTCGAGCGCTTTTTGGCGGGAACCTTCTGAGCGTCCGCGTGCTTCGCCTTCATCAAAGGCATCCATCAATGCTGCCGGTAATATGTGATATTCTTTTCGCAGCTGCTCATTGCGTTTTA
>CAUVKE010000051.1:0-7103 GCA_963552415.1 uncultured Treponema sp. | reverse complement strand
CATCACAGCCTAAGCAGCAGCCGAAGGAAGAAACTCCTGCTAAACAAACACAACAGGTTGCACCCGCTCCTGCGGAAGAAAAACCTGCCGAGCCGGAGAAAGTACCGGAACCGGAGAAAGCTCCGGAACCGGAGAAACAAAATGAAAGTCAAAATACCGATACCGAAACCACGGTTTATTTTGCTCCAAAGACGTATAAGATCGATACGTTTACCGCACATAAACTTGACGGTATTGCGGAACAGTTAAAAGCGAAGAATGTAACACAGATAAAAATCGTCGGACATTGTGCAAAATTAGACAGCACAAAGGAAGAAGAAAAACTGTCGCTACAACGTGTACTTGCTGTCGCGCGGTATTTTGAATCAACCGGTGCATTTACGGCGAACAACATTACCGTATCGGCTGAAGGAGCCGAGCACCCCGCAGGATCTCACGCGGAAATCTCCGAACGGAAACATAACCGCAGAGTCGAAATTTATTATTAAAAAAGATGCTAAGTCATCTTTTATAGTACTTGGAGGTATGATTTATGAAGAAATCACTCTTTGCAGCTGCTTTTGCAGCTCTTTGCTTCTCAGTTTGGGCACAAGTGCCTGAAACAATGGCCCCTGATTATCAACGCGCAGCAATGCAATACCGCAGCGATGATAAGCATTTTGTCAACAGCGATGTATTCTTTAAGCTGAATTCGGCAGATAAAGAAACAGGACTCGATTTCGTCGAATTCTCAGTGGACAACTCAAGCTTTATGACTTACCACAGCCCCTTCCAGATATTGGATGAAGGTAAACACGATATTTCGTATCGCGGTTTTGACAATAGCAGAAACCTTGAAGTTGCAAAAACCATTTCTGTCATTGTTGACAACACAGCACCCAAAACCGAGCTTAATACAACAGAACCGTTATTTTATAAAGGTTTAACGGCTTACTGCTCTGCAGAAACGAAATGGTATATTTCAGCAAATGATGATATAACCGGTTCGGGAACCGCAGGCTCTTATATCGGAACCGACTTGAAATCTTTAACACTGCGCGGTAACGGAAAAGAAGATGAAGATGCTTATTATTCTGTAAGCGAAGAAGGCCCTGCAAAGATATATTACACGGCTGTCGATAATGTCGGTAACTTAGCTCCTGTTTCGGTAGTATCTGTTGTCGTTGACACAACCGCTCCTACCGTTTTCATTGAAAACAGCGACCGGCTTATTAATAAAGATGATGCATACATGATTTTCCCGAGTTCCGATGTCGTGGATGAAGAAGGCCGTATTATCGTTTCTACAAAAGAATCGGTGGCGTTCGGAGCAAAAGATGAACTTTCCGGAGTTGAAGCATTGTACATAAAAATCAACGATGCCGATTATGTTAAATACATCGAACCGATTCAGTTTTCTTCCGAAACGGTTTACAATATCGATGTAAAAGCAATCGACAATGTCGGTAACGTATCGGAGCCTGTCTCCTACAAGTTCTATGTAGACAAGATTACTCCTGCATCCGATGTAGAGATTATCGACAGAGATGGAAACGAACCTGCAACATGGAACGTTCCTGCTCCTGCTGAAAATACAAACGCTCCTGCCGAGA
Source organism: uncultured Treponema sp. (assembly GCA_963552415.1). Taxonomy (GTDB): domain Bacteria; phylum Spirochaetota; class Spirochaetia; order Treponematales; family Treponemataceae; genus Treponema. The sequence continues at coordinate 5,511 of CAUVKE010000051.1, read as the reverse complement.
ATGCGAACGCTCCTGCCGAGAATGCAAACGCTTCCGCCGAGAATGCGAACGCTCCTGCCGAGGAAGCTCCTGCAAACGGTCAATAAATCGGGTACACTAAAGTTTTAATAAGGTGCGCGGCATTTGGCTGTTGCATATTGCAGTTAAACCTTTAGCTAATTGAAGCGCTGATTAATCTAACAGATTGATCGGCGCTTTTTTTATGCATTATTCGATGCTTCTCTTTTTTCCTAATTGTCCGCAAGCGCCGCCGATTGTTCTTCCGCGCTTTTGCCGAACCGTTACATTTAAGTTTTCTGCCGTTAAGTAATGATAAAAAGACCTTATTTCGGAATCAGAGGGAGTGCTATACGGTAATTGCTGTACGGGATTCCATGGTATCAGGTTGATATGTGCATTGAGGCCATCGGCAAAAGCGCGCACTTGCTGTGCTGCCTTATAGGATGTATTGACATTTTTGAGTAGCGCAAGTTCCAAGGTTACTCGCTTATCTGTTTTATCGTTAAAATAGCGGATTGCTTTTTTTAATTCGCCCAGCGGGTTGGCCTTTGTAACCGGCATCAAAATTGTCCGCAAGTCTTCATCCGCAGTAGTCAACGAAACTGCAAGGCGGATATCAAGTTTACTATCCGCAAGTTCATAAATACCTTTACAAATACCGGACGTGGAAAGTGTTATCCGCCGATGCGAAAGATTTCTACCTTTAGGATGAGTAAGAACGGCAATGGTTTTCGCAATACTGTCGAGGTTCAACAGCGGCTCCCCCATACCCATGAACACGATATTATCAAGCTTACCGCAGATTTTTTCCAGATGTAAAAACTGTTCTACAATTTCGTTGGGAGCAAGATTACGCAAACAACCCAGCTGGCCTGTTTGGCAGAAGGTACAGCCCATCGGGCAGCCAACCTGACAGGAAACACAGGCTGTCCTACGCTCATGCTTATCAAACAACAGCACAGTTTCTATACTGCTGCCGTCATGCAAGCCGATTCCAAGCTTTACCGTACCATCCGGATCCTTCAGTACGGTTTCGCATACGGTATTGCACGGCGTATATTCACCGGCAAGCCGTTCCCGCTCCTTAAGCGGGAGATTTGTCATTTTTTCAAAAGATGAACACCCGCGCGCAATCCATTGGAAAATCTGCATAGACTGAAATCGTTGCGGTAAATTGCATATTGCAGCAATTTCTTCCGCTAACATCCCTGAAAGGGCGGTTTTTCCAGCAACGCTGTTATTGCTCTGTCCCAATCAGTATACCTTAATTTTGTAATGAGAAAAGGATATCGCTTACTGCTTGATTTTTAATACCATACTGCTGGAAAGCTTGTAACACTTCAACTGCTTTCGCTTTCGCATTTGTATGAATATAACAATCGGCAAGTTCAAGATAAATACGGTAATTTTTTCGGTCAGTCTGCATCAAATGCGTTAAGCTGGTTATCGCCTCGTCGTATTTCCCCTGAATCTTACACAGAATTGCAAGGCCGAGTATTGCATAGGAATCGTAATCGATATCAAGTGCACGCTGATAAATTTGTTCGGATTTTTCATATTCACCGATATGCCGGTATGCATCGCCCATACGAGTAAGGATAACTTTATTATTCGGATCTTTACTCAGAATAGCCTCCCAATATTTTATTGAATGCTGCTGTTGCTTCATACCGCGGTAGCAGTCCGCAAGACCGAATAACCCGTAAAAATTATCGGGATCTTTTTCAAGCGCTTTCTCAAAGTAATAGACACCATGGTCAAACTGCTTCATTTTTCGGTAACAATTTCCGATTGACGTTAAGATACGGATATCGACATTTTCAGGATTCTGATCAAAAATCTTTTGCCAATAAATAAGCGCTTCTCGGTATTTTTTAAAATCATAATGGAGGTGCCCCAACCCGATAAGTGCATAAGGATTGTTTTCTTCAATCTCAAGTACTTTTAAGTAGAGCTTCTTTGAATTTTGAAAATCATGTATCTTTCGATATGCATCGGCAACACGAGTAAAGACGGTGATATTTGCATTATCATGTTCAAGATATTGTTCCCAAATTTCTATTGCCTTTGCATATAAATTCATATTTTTATAGCAATCCGCTAATCCGAACAAGGCATAATTATTACCAGGGTGATGCCGTAAACATTCGCTGTAGTATTCCGCGGCTTCTTTGCATTTATTTCGTTTTCGTGCGGCATCCCCAAGTCCGACAAGCGCATAATTATTATTTTCATCAAGCTCTAACATTTTTTTAAATTCGGCTTCTGCCTGATCAATTTCATTTGCTTTTAAAAAAAGGTATCCCTCACGTGAAAGTCTTGTAAGTTCATCGGTTCCTTCTGCATGATGAGATTCTTGAGCGGAATCTAATGATGCAGGAAATAACGAGTCGGTCTGCTCGGAATAACTATTTTCAATAGGTTCAAACATTTTCTACTCCTTTTGGTTCAATATCTATTAACAGTTTAATAAGCCGAACAAGCGAATCAATGATCGGTTCCGATTTGCGTTTATTTTTTGCAAGGCAATACATACGAAGTGCTTCCAACGTATTATTCTTTTCAGCATAATAATCGCCGACTCTTGTAAGACCATCGGAATAGCCGGTAGTAATAAAGATACGTTGAGCTTCGTTTATAAAGCCTTCGTTAAAGAGCTGGTTACCGCGCCGATTTAATACTACCTTTTGTTCAGAACTGAGGGGAGTGAGTGCGTTTTCCGTTACTTTAATAAAATGCTTATTGTCCGATCCCATTTTACTTCGTCTTTAATAAATGCAATAAACTTTTCTGAAAAAACAGAACTATTTATTTAAAACTGATATATTCATTCTATAAGATAGATACATTTATTGCAAGCCCCCGCACAAACCCGCACAAACCTGATTTTATGGTTATGGTTGATTAAAATATTCCTAATACGGTTGCCTGATGGTCTAATTTATAGCCATTTTGTATCTCGTGCTCTATATAAGAGGCGGAGGTTAAACCATGAAACTCAAACGATTGTTATTTCCATTCTTTGCCTGTATTGTCGCAGGCGTTTTCTTTCTACAATGCACACGGTGCACTCCGCTTACGGATACGCAGTTTAAGGAACCCGTTACGCTTGTTACGTATAACGCGCAGACATTCTTTGATGCCGTAGAGGACGGTACCGAGTTTAAAGAATACAAAGGAAGTAAATCTCGATGGACGGCTCAGAAGTACAAAGCCCGCCTAGAACGGCTTAAAAACACCATGTTTGCCGCAGGAGAAAAGCTGACCGGAAAAAAAGATCGGCTGCCTGATATTGTCGTTTTGCAGGAGGTTGAAAATGACCGCGTGATTGAGGACTTCTGTAAACAACTGCCGACTGAAAAAAATTATCCCTATGCGGTGTGCCCATCCGGTTCAAAAGGCGCCTTTACTACGGCGATCTTGAGCAAGTATCCCGTTGAACGTTATTTTGTACATCGCCTGCATACAGGGAAGCAGGGATCGCTGCGGCCATTGACGGAGGCGATATTGAATACGGGAAGCAAAGATAAACCGCGGTTGTTAACCGTCTTTGCCGTACATTGGAAGTCAAAAACCGGCAGTTCTGACAGTGCAGCTGTCCGCGCGCAGCAGGAGATGCAGTTGACACAAAAAATTCAAGAGCATAGAGAAAGAAATCCGCACATCCCTTTTATCGTATGCGGAGACTTTAATCAGACTCTTGAAGAATTTAATCAGCTAAATGATTTTCCGGTGTGTTGGAATATAGAGAGTTATAAAGCGGAATACGAAGCGGGCACGCAGCCTGACGGCAGTTATTACTTTAAGAATTCGTGGGAGAAAATCGATCATATTTTTTATGAGGGCGGCGCGGACAGCGCTGCTGATTCAGGAATGGATTCGGAGGGCGGAACCGCTTATATCAAACCGCTGCTGTTTTTTGTGCTGTACGAACCGCCGCTTGTTGAGGACGGTAAACCGGTTAGGTACAATGTACTGACCGGCGAAGGCTATTCCGACCATTTGCCGCTTGGTTTCCGGTTTGAAATACACGATTAGAAAAAGCTGCCGGTAACCAAGCGATTGAGCTGTCTTTCTCGTTTTTTATCCGCGGCGCAGAGAATGCAAAAGTTCCTGCTTCATCGTAAAGAGCGTCTTTGTAAGCGAAACTTTGTAGATGTGCGGGTTTAGCAGGCGGCGGGAAGTCGGGTGTAAACATTCCAGCTGTCCGCTTGCCCGCTGATGCATCTCTTGCAGGGTTTCCTTTTTACCGGTGTATACGCCGTCGGTAATTTTTCGGTGGAGTAGTTCTTCCGCCTTTGCCGCTTTAAACGAAAAACTTTGGTAGTCGTTCAGCGGGTGATAGTAGGTGTTCATTGCTTCGGCGTTGAGCGTTTCATCATGCAGGCCGATAATATCGGCCTTAAAAAAACCGTCGCCGTCGTAGAGCCGCCACACCTGCTTAATACCCGGGTTAGTAATCTTTGCGGGATTATCCGACAGCTTCATCACCGGCAGCCATGTTCCGTCGCCGGATTGACGTGCGGCAAGTTTGTATACACCGGTAAATGAAGATTCTTGCCCGCCGGTTACCATGTGAGTACCGACACCCCACGAGTCAATCGGCGCTTTGTTCAAAATGAGCGATTCGATAATTTCTTCGGTCAGTTCGTTGGAAATGGAGATTTTTGCCTCGGGTAAACCGGCGGCGTCGAGCCGTTTCCGTACTTCGGTGCTTAAATATTGCATATCTCCCGAATCAAGCCTGACGCCGAAGTTTTTTCCTTGTGCTTGCAGTTTTTTCCCGACTTTTATCGCTGCCTCGATACCGGAGCCGAGCGTATTGTAGGTATCGATAAGGAATACCGATTTATCGGGATAGATGGCGGCGTATTGTTCAAACGCCTCTTCTTCAGTTGGAAAAGACATTACCCATGCGTGGGCCATAGTACCCATCACCGGTACGCCGTAGAGCTTTCCGCCGAGCGTATTGCTGGTACCGGCCGCTCCGCCGATAATAGCCGCACGGGTAGCGCTCATTGCGCCGTCCGCCCCCTGTGCGCGCCGCAAGCCGAATTCCATAATGGAAGACTTCCCCGACGCAAGCCAGATGCGGGCGGTCTTTGTTGCAATCAAACTCTGAAAGTTGATAGTGTTGAGGATAAGCCCTTCGAGAAGCAAGGCTTCGATAATCGGTGCTTCAATACGCAGTACCGGCTCGCTTGGAAATATAAGACTTCCTTCATCCATTGCCCATACCGAACCTGAAAAGCGGAAATCTTTGAGATAGCTGAGAAAGTCATCATCAAAAAGGCGTAAGGTCGCAAGGTAGGCTATATCGGACTCCTCAAAATGAAAAGCTTGAATCGCTTCGAGCAGCGGCTCAAGTCCTGCAAGAATCGCGTACCCTCCTCTAAACGGATTGCGCCTAAAAAACATATCAAAGACACACGGCCGATTATTTTGGCGTTTAAAATAACCTTGAGCCATTGTCAGCTCATAAAGATCCGAAAAAAGTGCACTGGTAATCAT
>CAUVKE010000050.1:0-7134 GCA_963552415.1 uncultured Treponema sp. | reverse complement strand
GTACTTCGCTGAACACAAGTTTGACCAGTGTCAAACTTGTTTCTGTTTAATACGAGCGGCATCCGTGCCGCTTCTGAAATAAATGCTCAACGTATCAAAGATACGCCTGCGGTTAATTTTTGCTCGCGCCTTGTATCTGCGCCGTCTATTTCAAAAGGCTTACGGAAAGGGTATATACTGCGCGCCGCTGCTGAAAATACTCAACGTATCAGAACGGACAAGGATGTCCGTGGTTATAAGCAGTAGCGAGATTTGTGTTGTGCACAAATCTCGTCGTTAAGCAGTTGTACACGGATGTACAACTGCTTAACAGTCTATTTCAAAAGGCTTACGGAAATTAACAAAACCAACCCCTACCGATAAACGGCAAAACCTGATAAACTGATTGCGGTTTATGAAAGCCCGTATATTCGTAAAAGAAATATTTACAAAAACAGGAGACATAAATAGATGAATATAACCGAACAAAATCCCGTACGGGAGATACCTTTTTTTAGGCCGTCGTTCGACCGCAGAGAGGAAGAAGCGGCAATCCGCGTACTGCACTCGGGCTGGCTGACGACCGGCAAAGAAACGCTCGCCTTTGAACAAGAGTTTGCCGATACGGTACACAGCCCCTACGCACTTGCAGTCAATTCCGCATCAAACGGGTTGATGCTCGCGATGGAAGCCTTCGGAATCGGCAAGGGAAGCAAAATACTCACCAGTCCATACACCTTTGTATCGACTGCGACCAGCGCCCTGCACCTTGGCGGAGAAGCGGTCTATGCGGATATCGCAGCGGATTCCTACAGCATCGATCCCGAAAAAATCGAAGATAAGCTTAGGCAGGATAAGAGCATCAAAGCGGTTGTACCCATTCACATTGCAGGAAATCTCTGCGATATGAGAGCGATTAACAGCCTTGCAAAGAAATACAACGTCGCGGTTATTGAAGACGCCGCCCACGCTTTCCCGTCAAAAACGGCGAACGGCTACGGCGGTACCTTCGGCGACGCGGGCGTGTTCTCTTTTTACGCAACCAAAACCATCACAACCGGAGAAGGCGGTATGATCTGTGTCCGCAGTCCCGAAGCGGCGGAACGCATTAAGCTGATGCGCTCCCACGGAATCAACCGCACGATATGGGATCGGTACACCGACAAACACGCCAGCTGGCAATACGATGTCGTTGCGGAAGGCTACAAATGCAATCTGCCGGATATCTTATCGGCAATCGGCAGAGTTCAGCTGCAAAAAGCGGAAGATTTTTACCGGAAACGGAAGCTCATCGCCGAACGCTTTACCCGCGCCTTTGAACCGCTCGACTTTTTTCAAGTTCCGCCGGACGGAGCAGGCAATGCGTGGCACCTCTACCTTCTCCGCATCGTACCAGAAACGCTTTCCGTCGGCAGAGATGACTTTGCTCGCGCGCTGCAGGAACGGGGGCTCGGTATTTCAGTCCACTTTATCCCCCACTTTGAACTGACCTTCCTGAAAGAGCGGTACGGACTGCACGCACAGGACTTCCCCAATGCGGCAGCGCACTATGCGCAGAGCATCAGCCTTCCGTTCTGGCCGGATATGAGCGATGAGGATGTGCAGTACGTTATCGAAACGGTCATCGACACCGCAAAAAAATTCCGCAAATAGGAACCGACTTTTGAGATATCCCCACAGTTTTCAAAAAGCAGGGATTTTGACAGGAAGTTTGATATGATAGAACAATTTGTTTCGGATATGAGCTTTGAGGGGCAGCGCTATGCGGTGATTGTCCGCGCTCCCGTATCATCAGGGATCATTTCCGCCGTGCATCTGCCGCCCTTACCGGAAGGGTATGCCTTTTACGGAGCGGCACAGCTGCCTGCTCAAAAAACGATCGAAGTATTCGAGCACTCGCTTCCTCTTTTTGCAGCAGAAGAGATAGAATATAAGGAGCAAGCCGTCGGAATCCTTACCGGCGATAATCCGGCAACGCTTGAAACGCTGCGGAAAGACATCACCATAGAAATGAAGCCGATACCCGAAGACAGTTTTGAAGCGGGGCGGACACATACGCTGTTTGACTATCCTATCGTTGCACGGGAGGCGCGCACTGCCGGAAATATCGATGCAATCTTTGAAACAGCCGCATCAACCGTATTCTCATCGCTTAAAATCGCTTCGCAATATGCTGCCCGTTCGGAACCGTTTTCCGCCGTTACGGTGTTCCGCGAGGACTGGCTTGACGTCTATGTGCCCACCCAATGGCCGTTCCATGTCCGCACCGCAGTAGCAAAAGCGACCGGACTTACGGAAGAAGCCGTCATCGTACACCCAACCCAAACCGGTGAAACATTCAACGAGCTTTTGTGGTACCCGTCTCTCCTTGCCTGCCAGTGCGCTGTTGCGGCGGTTCTACAGCGGAACACCGTTTCGCTCAATTTATCGGCGGAAGAAAGCAGGGCGGCAGCGCCTAAAACGCCGGAGATGATTATCGAACATCAATCGGCGCTGTCCGACACTCATTCAATTGCCGCAATGCAGATTTCGATTATTGTCAACGCCGGCGCCTGCTGCCCGCTCATCGGCGACATACTCAAACAAATGGCCGCTGCCGCATTAGGGCCGTACAGCGTACCCAACTACCGAATAGAAGTGCGGGCATCAAAAACGGCTGACGGCCTTATCGATATCCTTGAAGGCTGGGGCGACTACTATGTATCAAACGCACTGGAAAATCACATCAACAAGATTATTCAGGATTACAATCTTTCTCCGGCGGAATGGCGCATACAAAATACGACGGATAATTACCGCGCCGTTTTTTCAAGCCTCTTTGAACTTTTAACCGGCAAAAGCGATTTTATTTGTAAATATGCCGCGTATAATGTTTTTAACCGGGGTAAAACGGATAAACGAGACGGACGGTGGCGCGGTATCGGCTTGGCGGCAGGCTTTCAATACAACGGATGCGCCGCAGACTTCGCGTATACGGCAGAGCTGACGCTGGATGTTCACAACAAGCTTTCCATTAAGGCGGAACCGGCGGAGGATGATTTAAAGAAAGTCATCAAGAAGCTGGCTGCGAAGAAACTGGATATTGCCGAATCCGATATTACCTTTGCCGGTCTTACGACCGCCGATATGAACGAGTCAGGGCCTGCAACTGCCGGCAATACCGCCGGTATCGTCCTTCCCCTTGTTGAACAATGCCTGAGCGATTTACAGGAGCAGCGATTCCGCAATCCGCTGCCGATCAGTATTTCAAAAAGCACACATATGCCGCAAACAGATGGCTCACAGCTCAATACTCCGCACGCTGATGTTTCACAGCCCAACGCTCCGCAGTCGGATATTTCTCCTGCAAAAAATGAAACCGAAAAAAACAGTGTTTCGTTTATTTCTCAAACATCCGCAGCCTGTATTATCGAACTTGAACTTGACACCGTTTGCTATGAAATACAAATTCGGAAGGTGTGGTTTGCATGCCGTCCCGGAAAAATCTACGAAAAAAAGCAAATCCTCAACTATCTGCATAAAAATATTACAACAGCATTATCGCGTACTGCTAAGGAAGCGCTTCCTTTAGTCGAAACCGGAGATAGTCCCCTCCCCTATTCGGAATACCGGATGATGCTGCCGACTGAAATACCGCCTCTTTCCGTGGATATTCCCGAACGGGGAAATTCGATGAGCGCATTCGATTCATGTGTGCTGAATATACTGCCTGCTGCATACCTTGCAGCGTTGAACCAAATACTGCTGCGTGTTCCTGCACGGATAGATGCGTTACCGATCCGGAGAGAATACCTCTTTAATGCTTTAACGGGGAAAAAATAATATGAAGATACGATTTCACCTCAATAACGAGGCGGTAGAGATTGAAGCCGATGCCGACGAGCGGTTGTCGGACGTACTAAGACGGGATTTCGGCATCCTCAGTGTGCGGAAAAGCTGTATACAGGAGACGTACGGTTCCTGCACGGTATTATTAAACGATCATCCGGTACCGTCCTGTATGCTCCCCATCTTTGCCGTAGCGGGACAAAACATTATCACCCTCGAAGCCTTTAGCGCTACGCAGGAATATAAAGACATTATCACTGCGTTTGAAAAAGAAGGCATTACGCTCTGCGGTTTTTGCTCCGCAGGAACCCTTTTAACCGCTCACAGTATTGTGCAAAAACATTGGAATCCGACCGACGAACAAATACGCAATGCCTATATCGGAACCGCGTGCCGGTGTACCGATATTGTTTCGATTACCGCGGCGTTAAAACAGGTATGCAAATCAAAGAGGGGTAAACGGCATGAAAAATAATTATATCGTCAATACCGCAAAAACCATGGCCGATCTGTACACACTGATGCAGAACCATACCGACATTACTCCGCTTGCAGGGACTACCGGATTGCTCAAAGATTGCCACACCGACCGTTTTCTCTTGCCGGAATCGATTTTATTCTTGAAGAATCTCCCCGAACTTGAAACCATCGCCAAACGGGAACGCTTCATAGACTTCGGCGCTGCAGCAAGCCTCAATACCATTTTAGAGCTGGGAGAAAAAAACGTACCGCAGATTCTCTATCAGGCGATTTCCCTTGCGGCAAACCCGGGGATCCGCTCGCTTGCAACCATCGGCGGAAACATCGCACAAGCGCCCATGCAAAACTCCTGCCTTATCCCGTTAATCGCGCTGGATACAAAGATCGAAATACGGACACGGAAAGAAACATTTTGGATGCCGCTGATTCAGTATTGCGACGAAAGCAGCAATGTACTGCGCCATAGCCCGCATATTATCCTCCGCGTACGCGTCCCGTTTGAAGAATGGACTATTTCGTACTACAAGCGGCTCGGGCAGATCGGTCATATTACTGCCGATACCGCTTCTTTTGTATTTATGGCTCGTACGCAGAAAAACCTACTTTCCGATGTTAAACTGCTGTTCGGCAGCACTCAGCTGATAAAAAATAAAGAGTTTGAAAACCTGCTCACCGGAAAGGGACTCCCCATCGACCGGCGCAGCGTCGGCGCATTGATGAAAGAAACCGAAGAGATTTTCAGCGATACCTTTGCAGCCGCAGAAATCTCCGAGTTTCAAAAGGCGTGTTTTTTCAACTTGATTGAAGAAAGTATTTTTTTGCTGAGCAACTAAAGAAAATCTTGACCATGCATTTCGACGAATAAAAGATGCTCTTGTACGGTTTTTTAATGTGTATTTGCGTTACCACGCAGCTATAAAAAGTTCTGCTGAACTTTTTATAGGGAACCTCTAAAAACTTCCGTTTTTAGAGGTTTTCCTTAGATTTAATTTGCGATGTTTTTGTTTAAGTTATTGTAGTATAAAGACTTAGACAAAAACTCGTCGGGCATCTCTAAAAATCTAACCGAGTTTTTAGAGATGCCCTATAGCTGAGGTGTTTATAAAAACTACTTACGGATTTGCATCAAGCCACGCCTGCCACTGTGCTTCGCCTTTGTCAAGGGTAACCAATGTACCAACATATCTATTTATTCTCTTATTTATGGCATAATTAATAAGATACGGATAGACGTTAGTTTCACCTTCAGGATCGTCTGCATAAATATCGCCTTTATAATATATCCCGTAAGTAAATATTCTATTAGGCTGAAAATTATTATCACACACGTAAATGGCAATAACATTTTCTTCTTCGTCAAAAGCCGCTCCCCACAGTGTTATACCATGTCCATACTTACCTTCATCATGTACGTGTACTCCGACTGCCTTTTTGGAATTAGGATTAAGAAGTGCACCTTTTAATATTTTTTCAAATATTTTTTTTGTATAAGTACCTTCTGCCGCAACAGGATCCTTTCCTTCCTCTTTTCCAAAAACATCTTTGAATAGGGCAGGAGAATATGTTGTGTTTATTGCCAAACCTTCAAGTCCATAAAGATACCATCTAAGCCCGGAATATATCCAATTCCCACTAGTGGAATTTGGGCATTTCTTGCGAAATTCATTTGCTATGGAGCTTTTTATGTTTTCATCTGTGTCAGGAAGCCCGCGTTTATAATAAGGATTATACATCTCGTACATAGTAGGATTATTTTCTTTTGTTATACCTTTCTTTTCCATGTACTTTTTTACATTTTCTTTGTTTTGTTCAAACCACCAATGCAGCATATTGGAAGAACTTTTTGCCCAACATTGACTACCATCAGAAAATCCCTGATTGTTAGAACCTGTTGGTCCCATCTTTCGTGTGTTAAAGAATTTTGTATGTTCCGTTTCATACCAATAAAAAACATAAGGCATTGTATGATATTCCGGTGGATTCGAACCTTGAATTTCGACAGGCTCTTTGTCTCCTGCGGCAGGTCCTTCTATTCCATACACCCACTTTATCGTTACGTTCGGATTCTCATTCTTTTTTTGCGTAAGTTCTACTTGCAATTCCTTACCTGCGGAAATGACATAGTTATTTGTGTTATTATCTTTAAATTTGATATACGCCTTTCTTTCCCATACGGTTTTGTTTTGCTTAAGGCGTAACGTTACCGTATCTTCATTGTCGCCGGCAGACTCTTTACCGTCTACCTTCAGCCACTTTGCGCCTCCTCCTACCACTTCGGGCGTATAGTTCAATTTTCCGTTGAGCGTTTTTACTGTAACGGTGATATTAGCTTCATCACTTCCATACGAGACGGACAGGTTGTCTATGCTAATTGAGGGATCTGTGGTTTTTTGCTTCGTCTTAAAATGAACTTCTCTTGTAACATTGGAATTATCCGCAGAGGTTATGGTTACTATTGCTTCTCCGACAGTACCATCAGCTTTTATCGACCGATTTCCATCGCCATTCGGCCATGCCACATTATTATTAGAGGAAGTGATTCTCAGCTCTTTATTAGTGGCGTCCTCCGGCATTACTTTCAGCTTGAGTTCATACGACTCACCGATAACTAACTCGACAGGGTTTGCAGGCGGTCCATCCTCAAATTCAATAGAAGTAACACGGACAGTAGCTTTCGTAACAGTTAGGTTTACCGTTTTTGAAATACCGTCTGCTGCTGTTATGGTAATAGTTGTGCTTCCAACCTCTTTTGCCGTAATCAGCCCATCGGCAGTTACTGAAGCAATCGAGTCATCATCTATACTGTAGGTAAGCGTTTTGTTCGTTGCGTTTTCGGGCACAGCATAC
>CAUVKE010000049.1:0-7254 GCA_963552415.1 uncultured Treponema sp. | reverse complement strand
TTGTTTACGCTGAGTAAGGGTGCGGATTGGCTGGTAGACAGCGCGGTTGCTCTTTCGTTTAAATGGGGAATGCCCAAAATGGTGATCGGCGCAACGATTGTCAGTCTCGGCACGACCCTGCCCGAAGCGTCGGTGTCTACACTGGCGGCAATTAAGGGAAATGCTGAGCTTGCACTTGGAAATGCCATCGGCTCGATTATTGCGGATACGGCTCTCATTATCGGGCTTGCCGCGATGCTTGGTACGGTGCCGGTTGATAAACGGCTCATCCGTCGGCAGGGAACCCTTCAGTTTTCTGCAGCGCTGCTTTTGACGTTTGTGTCGCTTCCCTTCTTTTCTTCGGGCAGGGAAGGACGAATTTATCAGTGGATGGGCTGGATTTTTGTTGTGCTGCTTGCGAGTTATATGTATATATCGTTCCGCTGGGCAAAAGAATCTATGGAAGAGAGCGAACAGGATACGGCAGAAGAAAATCAAAAGCCGTTGTGGCTGCTGCTTGTGTGGCTGGCTGTCGGAATTGCAACGGTTGTGCTGTCATCTAAAATACTGATTCCTGCGGTAGAAGTTTCTGCCATAAAGATCGGTATTCCGCAGAGTATTATCGCGGCGACGTTGGTTGCGTTCGGTACGAGTGTGCCCGAATTGGTAACTGCAATTACTGCCGTTCGGAAAGGACACGGGGAACTCGCCGCGGGCAACGTCATCGGAGCGGATATCTTGAACGTCCTCTTTGTATTGGGCGTAGCGGCTGCGGTAACTCCCGCCGGTATCCGGGTGCCGGTAGATTTTTACTATCTGCAATTCCCGACTATGCTGCTGGTGCTCGGCATTTTCCGCTTTTGTTCAACACGTCAGCGCAGCGTCATAACACGGCTGCAAGGCGCAGTTCTTTTTATCTTTTATGCCGCATACATTGTTCTCAATTTTACGTTAAGACATATCACGGGCTAAGGGCGGCACGGCTGCCATGAATATCATTTTATTACGAGAGAAAGAACTTTCAGACGGGAATTTTTCTTTTGCCAAAACTGATGAACGCTTTTTGCATATCAAGAAAGTGCTGAAGCTCGGTGTGGGTTCAGTATTCAAGGCGGGGATTATTAACGGTGAAAAAGGAACGGCGGAAATTACTTCCTTTTCCGATGAGCTGTTGACCGCACGGTTGACCGTATCGGAGGAAGCGGACGGAGGAGACGATGATTCCATGCTGCCGCCCATCAGACTAATACTCGGGTTTCCGCGTCCCATTCAGCTGCGCCGTATTTTGCGTGATGTCGCGGGGCTTGGAATTGAAGCGCTGTATCTGACCGGCACCGAGTTGGGTGAAAAATCCTATCTACAGGCGGATATCGCTGCGGAAACGGAGATAGAGCGGCTGCTGATTGACGGATGCAGTCAGGCAGGAGATACTCATATTCCGAAAGTGTATCGAGCCTATAGTGTACGGCATTTTTTCGACCGGTATGAGGATGATATCCGTCCGGATCATCTGCGGGCGGTGCTCGATGTCCCTTTTCAACTTGAACAAGCGCATAGTGAGCAAGGCGATACACTTTGCATCCCTGCGATGTATCCGCTGCCGCAGCTGCAGTGGGACGGGAAGCAAACGCTTTGGCTTGCCGTAGGGAATGAGCGGGGCTGGAGCCTAAATGAGCGGCTGTTGTTTGCAAAAAAGCAATTCACTGCCTATACTATGGGACGGAGAATTTTGCGTACGGAAACCGCCGTTACTTCCGCTGTTGCAGTGTGTCTTGCATTATCCGGCGCATGGGATATGAGAGGAGTGCAATGAATCAGGATCAGGTAAAAGAGATATTATTGCAGATTGAAGAGTCGGGGCTTGAATTTTCGGTAACGTTTACCGGCAAGGCGAGCAAGAAAGTCAACGGGCTGTATAAAAGCGATACGCATGAGATTTTGCTGCACAATAAAAACTTTTCCGTCGATAACGAACTGCTGTACACCGCTATTCACGAATATACGCATCATCGGCTCTGCGAGCTGGATGGCACTCGTTCCGGCCGTGTACATACGCAGCGGTTTTGGAGCTATTTTCACCGGCTGCTGCAAAAGGCGGAGGAGAAGGGGCTATACAAAATCGCTATGGAAGAATCGCCTGAACTGCTCGAACTGACGGATACAATCAGAACGACCATCATGGCGGAGGACGGCAAATTGATGAAGGAACTCGGCAGGCTTTTGAGCAAGGCGCGGGCGCTCTGTAAGCAAGCCGGTGTCCGCTACGAAGATTATATCGACCGTGTGCTGTGCCTGCCGCGCGCTTCCGCTGCGACGATTGAGAAAATACATGCGTTCGATATAAAGCCGGAACTCGGCTATGAAGCGATGAAGGTGGTTGCGAATATTGCAAATCCCGATAAACGCGCCGCAGCAGAGGATCTTTTTTTACAAAAGCACAGCCCTGCGTTTGTGCGCGACAGCGTAAAAAGTAAACCGCAGGATGAAGACCCGCGGCGTAAGTTGGAAAATGAAAAGCGCCGAATTGAGCGCACGATTGTCAGCCTGCAAGCACGGCTCAGCGAGTTGGAAGACACGCTTGCAAAGATGCCCGTAACGCCGTTTATCTTTTGTTTTTTCTTTTTGCTGCGGCTGATTTCTCCTCTCGCTGCGGATAATACCGGAGTCGGGCAAATGCAAATACCGGCGATACCGGACATCCCTGAAGTTACTATCGGCGGAGGGATCACTCGGCCGCCTGCGCCTCCCGTTATTCAGCCTCCGGCGTTTTTACAGCAAAAGCACACTCCATCGTCCGCAGCAGGAGCGAAAGGCAAACAGACGGGAAACGCCGCTGCCGCTGCCGCTTCCGGTAATTCCGGTAAAAGCAATGTAAAAAAATCAACGGCGCTGAACGGACTCAACGCTAAAACGCTGGCGGCATTAAGCCAAAATAGTGGCAACCTGACGCTGCTCAATAATTTGCTCGGCAGCGATGCGGGGTTAGGCGGCAATGGAGGCTTGGGCAATGTAACCGGTTTGCAAACCGATACGGGGGGCGCTGTTTTAACAAAGATTTTAACCGAACTGGAAAAACTGCAAGCGCAAACCGCTCAGGCTGCCGACACAAGCGGCGGTACGAGTACCGATACCGTCAATGCTGCCGGTACTGCCGGAAATACCGGCACGGGCAATGCGGCAAATGCTCACACTGCGCTTGCACAAGGGGCTGCGGCGGAGCTTATTCGGTTGCGGATAAACGGTAAGGAAATTAAAGACGATTTGATTTATACATTTTGTTCCGCTCCCGCCGCAAACGGTTCGTTTTTGTACGGAGCAGACCGCCGCTTTACGGCTAACGGCGCCGAGCTGAATGAGACCGCTTATTTTCTGTGCCGGAAGACGGAAGCTCAGCAGTACGAGATTACGATGGATTTACGCCAAGAACCGCTGAATGCAAATTCGTTTCTGTATAAACTCTATCAACTCAGTCCCGTATCGGTGGAACAAACTTCGGACATCATCTTTTGGCATTATAAGGCTTCCGATCTTGAAGTGGAGTTGATATTTAGAATTGTGCATCTCTAAAAGCTCAGCTAAGGAAGCGCTGATTACATGCGCTCCTCGCTTTAATCAGCACTTCCTTAGATTTAATTCGCATCCTGCGGAATAGAAGATATCTCATCAGCAAAGCTGATAACGAACCCAATTATTATGCAGGGCTGTTAAAAAAATAGCCTGATGCGTTTACCTTGCTTTTTACATAGTTATAGCCGAAAATACAAATCTATGCCAGACAAACAGGAGCCGTTTCGCTATAATACCCGCTATGAATTTTCGTTATTCGGACTATGACGTGATTGTCGTCGGCGGGGGACATGCGGGCATCGAAGCCTCACTCGCCGCTGCGCGGATGGGCGCACAAACCCTTCTTATTACACAAACAGTTGATACTATCGGCAGAATGTCCTGCAATCCATCTATCGGCGGTGTTTCCAAAGGCAACATCGTGCGGGAAATCGATGCGCTCGGCGGCGAGATGGGAAAACTCGCCGATGCTTGTATGATTCAATACCGCCTCCTCAATAAGAGCCGCGGGCCGGCAGTGCAATCTCCCCGCATTCAAGCGGATAAATTCTTATATGCGCAGACTGCGCAGTATACCCTCGAAAAAGAAAAAAATCTCCATATTTATCAAGATACGGTTGTTGATGTCATCTCCTCGCAGACTGCGGAAAGCGGGCTTGTGGAAAACGGCAGCATACAGGCGGTACTGACGGCGCGCGGCAGAACGATTTCTGCACGGACAGTAGTACTCACCACAGGCACCTTTATGGAAGGGAAAATCTACATCGGCGAGTTCGAAGCTGAAGAAGGCCGCCTCGGCGAAAAAGCGGCGATCGGACTCGGTACAGCCCTTGCACGCAAGGGCTTCACGATGAGTAGGCTCAAAACCGGTACGCCCTGCCGCGTACTGAGGAAATCCGTCGATCTTTCCGTGCTGGAAATACAGGAGGCTGATGCGGTGATGCGCCCGTTCTCCTTCGACACGGCGGAAATATTCCGCCCCTCGGCAGTGTGCTATATCTGCTATACGAACGAGCATACCCACGAGGTTATCCGGCAAAACTTTCACCGCTCGCCGCTTTTTTCGGGAAAAATCCACGCGACGGGCGCCCGCTACTGCCCTTCCATCGAGGACAAGGTACGGAAGTTCCCCGAACGCACGCGGCACCAACTGTATATCGAACCGGAAGGGCTGATGAGCGATGAGCTGTATATCAACGGCTTTTCTTCTTCGCTGCCGGAGGATGTGCAGGATCAAATGCTCCGCACCCTGACCGGTTTCGCCGACGCCGTGATTACCCGCCCCGCGTATGCGGTTGACTATGCAGTTGTCTCGCCGCTGCAACTGGGGCCGGACTTACAAACCCGCCGGATTGCGGGGCTTTTTACCGCGGGGCAGATTAACGGAACCTCCGGCTACGAAGAAGCGGGCGGGCAAGGTCTCATCGCGGGTATCAACGCAGCGCTTTTCAGCCACGCACACCCGGCGACCTACGAACCGTTCACACTCCGCCGCGACGAAGCCTACATCGGCGTGATGATCGACGACCTTATTACGCAGGGGGTCGATGAACCCTACCGGATGTTCACCGCCCGCGCCGAATACCGGCTCAAGCTCCGGCATGATACCGCCGACGAGCGGCTCACCGAGCGGGCATACCGCATCGGCTTACAAAAGCAAAGTTCCTATACCCACCTACAGGAAAAACTTGTGCAGCGCGGAAAGCTTATCAAACACTGGCGGGAATTAAAAATCACCGGTAGCATTGTAGAAACGGAGCCCGCGTTGCAGTGCCATCTCGGTAAATCCCTCGCCGACGCGCTGCACGACCCGCTCATCCCACTTGAGCTGATCTGCCGATGCGATCCTGCAAGCGGACAGTATTCCGAGACAATTAAAAACGCGGCGGAACTCGAAATCCGCTATGAGCATTACATTATCGCGCAAGATAAACGAATTGATAAAATGAAGAAAATGGAAACGAGCCGCATTCCGCCGAATTTCAACTACGATGCGATTTCGGGGCTTTCGACGGAATCGCTTGCGCGCTTAAAGCGGGTGATGCCCGCAACGATTGGACAAGCGAGCAGAATCCCCGGTATCCGGCCTTCGGATATTATGGTTTTGATGGTCGCGATTAAATAAGAGGGTGTTTCTAAAAACTCGGTTAGGTTTAGAGGTTTCCAAGGGAAGCGTGAGCGGCGTATCGCTTAATCGCGCACCGCCATCAGCATTTCGGCATTGGCATCTGTAATCAACCCGCATTTCAGCATATCATAGAGCTGATCGCTGTTTGTTTTACCGAAGAATAACAGATCATCGGTACCGAGTCCTATCGGAATTCCCGCATCGATCATTTTTTTGATGGGGTGTTCTTTTAAACTCGGAACAGCGCTCAGCATAACATTGCTCATCGGGCACACATTACACCGTATTTTGCGGTCAGCTAAAAATTTCAGCACCGAATCGTCGGAAGCCGCTCCGATGCCGTGCTGCACCTAATCCAAATTAAAAAGCTCAACAAATTTACGGACAGATTTTGCATCGGAAAATTCTCCGATGTGCGCTTTCTTTTTTATATTATGTTTTTCCGCCAATTTAAAGATATAGTTAAAATCCTCAACGCCGTCAAAGACTTCGGGGCCATATAAATCGATATTCTTAAATACCTTGCTTTCAAAAAGCGGATATACCCACGTGCGGATAAAGTTGCGGTCTTGCGTTTTAGGAATACCCACTTCGGGGCGGATTTCAATTTGTTTTTTATATTTTGACACAAGACTCGAAATATCGGATAGGAACTTATCAAGGTTGTTATCGTAATGTTTTATAAAACCGATATCAATTGATGTTTCAAGCCATACAACATTATCGGCAATCGCATCCTGTATGGACATTTCAAAAAGGGCTTTAACATCTTTTGCCGTTTTACAACGCGGACGAGTATAAGAGCCGATTACTTGATGCATTTCATCGAGACCCGTCATTTTGCGGGGAAAATTTGGAATGACTACGCCCGCCCAATGTTTGTAGCGTTCGTATTTCATACTCAAATTGAGATGATTATGCGTATCCGACTTCGGTCGAGATTTTAAATACTCAATATCTTTCATTCTAAAACCCTTTTGCGTCTCCACTACTTATCCATTATGTATGTTTCGTCAATCCGACAGTCAAATTATCGGTAAATATCGAAAAATCTTGAATATCCCAGTCAACAGCTTACTACAGCTCAGAGAATATCAATTAATTAACTATCAGCACGCTCTAACCCTTGATAATTTTAATACCACTGCTGGCGCCAATCCTTGAACATCCTGCTTCTATATATTTAAGCGCATCCTCGCGGCTGCGGATGCCCCCCGACGCCTTAATCTGTGTATCCTTTTTAAGATATTTTTTAAATAAGGTAATATCCTCAAGCGATGCTCCGCGCGAACCGTAACCGGTAGACGTTTTAATAAAATCCGCTCCTGCTTGTTCAACGGCAGCGCAGACATTCGCAATATCCTTTTCGGACAAATAACAGGTTTCTACAATCACTTTCAAATGAGCTTTTTTTGCATGGCAGATAGAAGCAAGCGCTGCAATTTCTTTTTCAACATAACCGGTATTGCCTTCAAGCAGTTTCCCGATATTAATAACCATATCGATTTCATCGGCACCGTCTTTCAAAGCCTGCTCGGTTTCGGCGCACTTTACTTCGGTGGTCTGTGTTCCAAACGGGA
>CAUVKE010000048.1:0-7304 GCA_963552415.1 uncultured Treponema sp. | reverse complement strand
AGGAGCAGAACTACAAGCTCGCTTAGTAACAGATCGGTCATATTTTTTCCTTTTGTATCTCATAATCATTGAGGAGAGTGAAGCTATTGAATACATCATCAACGTCAAACATCCCGCAGCAGGCTTCGGCACAGGAGCTTCCGCTTTCAGAAATCCAATTCAATATACCGGAATCGAAAATCGCCGCATTAAAAACACAGGCGCCGCATAAGCCGATTGTCGGGCAGCTCCGCGCGGTGTCCGCATTGGAACTCGGTTTAAGTATTCGGGACGACGGCTACAACATTTTTATTATGGGAGCGCCGGGAACAGGCCGCCGGACGGTTCTCTCTTCGCTGCTCAAGGACTATAAACCAAATGCCGCCGCCTTGCAAGATATTGCGTATGCGCATAACTACCGGCATCCGGCGGAACCGATCGCGCTGTTTTTTCCGGCGGGTGAGGGCAAGAAGTTTCAGCACAGCCTCAAGAATGCAATTGAAGCTCTCTATAAACAGGCGCTGCAAATTGAAAAGTCGGAGAATTTTTTGTCTGCTCAAAAGAAGATTATGTCGGCGGTAGACAGCGACGAAAATTCCCTGCTTGCGAATTTTGAAGTAACGATGCTGTCGCGGGGATTTAAACTCTTGCAGCTGAAAGACGATTCCAATCAATCCGTCGATTTGATTCCGCTCATTAAAGGAAAAGAGGTTCCGTTCGGGGAGCTGCAGCTGCTGGTAGCGCGGAAGAAGTTTTCCGAACAAGCGCTCAACGATTTGCGTGAAACATATTACCGCTCGCTCGATGAGCTGGCCGACCTTTTTGCCCTGCTGCGGAAAAACCGAACGGAGGCGGAAGAAAAACTCAAGCAGCTTTACATCGATTTACTCAAACCGATTATCGCAGCGGAGCTTGAACAGCCTCGTGCACTGTTGAACGGCTATCCTGCCGAAACCGATACGCAGAAAAAACACAATGAAAAGATTGCGTCTTTTTTAAAAAAGACCGAGGCGGATTTGATTGCCCGTGCTGTGATGTATGCAGCGCCGTTTAAGTCTCCGCGGCACAAGAAGGCTTTTTTCGGGCGGTATGCAATCAATCTGATTTGCGAAAATACGGAGGATAAATCCTACGTTATCGACGAAAACCAGCCGAATTTTTCCAATCTTTTCGGTACAATCGAAGGGCACGGTGATGAAGAAGACGGACTGCTGAACGGTCATTTACGGCTGCGCGGCGGAGCGGTACACCGTGCTCTAGGCGGCTTTTTGGTGCTGCGGCTGAAAGACCTTTTGGAAGAAGAAGATTCGTGGGTGTATTTAAAACGGGTGCTGCAGTCGGGACGTATCGCCGTGCAAGCGCCGCCCGCCGGTACCCATACGCCTTCTCTTTTAAAGCCCGAACCGATTCCTGCACAGCTGAAGGTTATCATCATCGGCGGCGAATATTCCTATGAGATTCTCTATCAAGAGGATCCCGACTTTTATAAGCTGTTCAAGGTGTGCGCAGAATTCGATTCAGTGATGCCGCTGACTGATGAAAACTTGGCCGCCGTCTTGGCGCTCATCGAAACCTTTGTGAAAGATCGCCATTCGCTGCCGTTCAGTGATTCGGGCTACGCCAAACTGCTTGCCTATGCGGTTGAACTTTCGGAGAGCCGGCATTTGATTTCCGCTCAGTTTACGAAGATTGCGGATTTTGTTGCGGAGGCAAATTATACGGCGAAAGAACAATCGTGCGAGCTTATCACCGATGAGATCATTACCAAAACAATCGAGCGGCGCCATTACCTTGCAGCCCTACCCGAAGAAAAATTCGCCGAGATGGTGCAGCTCAAAGAAATTTTAATCGATACCTCCGGCACCGCAGTAGGAAAAATCAACGGGCTTGCCGTAGAGGAGCGCGGCTTCCATACCTTCGGCATACCGGTCAGCGTTACCGCACAAGCATCGCCGGGTACTGCCGGTATTATCAACATCGAGCGGGAGGCGGGGCTTTCCGGCGAAATTTACGATAAGGCGCACCTCATCATCAGCTCGATTCTCCGGCAAAAATACGCGCCTGATTTTCCGCTGTCGATTTCCGCTGCAATCTGCTTTGAACAATCGTACGGTATGATCGATGGGGACTCTGCTTCCTGCGCCGAGCTTTTCACGCTGCTTTCCGCAATCGGGGAAATCCCGCTCAGGCAGGACATTGCGGTAACCGGCAGTTTGAATCAGCTCGGTATGGTGCAGCCGGTGGGCGGTATTTCGGAAAAGATAACCGGCTTTTTCGATACCTGCGCGATTCTCAGGTCTACCGGCACGCAAGGGGTGATGATTCCTCAGGGCAATAAGAACAATCTCTTTTTGCCGGAGCGCGTCATCAACGCTATTGCCGAAAAGCGGTTTAGAATATGGGCGGTAAGCAATATCGATGAAGGTATCGAGCTTTTGAGCGGTATGGATACGGCGGATGTTACCGCCCGCGTTTCTGCCGCGCTGCGGGACTTTGCGGAAAAAGTGAAAGCATTTAGGAAGTAGGCGGGAAGGCACATCAGGTAGGTAGACGGTATGCATATTTTCAAAAGGAGCGGAATATGGTATATTAGTAAGAGAGTATGCTTGAATTAAAACCGATTATCATAAAAGAAGAAGACAAAAACGATGTCTATTATACGCTGACATGGACGGCCTTAACGCGTGCGGATAAGTATAAGATAACGACTTCCGTTCCTGCGATAGCCGGTCTGTACGAGTTGTATTATATGGATACTCATAAGCGGCTCAATTTACTGGCGATTACTCATGCGTGGTACGGAGGCTTGCGAAGTAATTTGCGTCAAGCGGTCGATCCGTATCATACTCACGACCTTGCGATGCGTGCGCTGCTTGAAGAATCTCCGCTGTACTATCGGTATTCCTGCTCCGATTCGTTTGGAGATTTATTAGATACCGTATGGTTTTTGCATAATGTGTATTTTCCCGATGATGTACGGGTGGAGCATTCGCAGCGATACCGGAAAATTTTTTTACAAGAACAAGCTCCCGATAAAATATATTGGCTGGACTAACTATGAGTAAGCTTACAAAAAAAGAGGTCGGCGCACATATTGCACTTTTTGTTGCGGCATTGTTTTGGGGAACGACCTTTGTCGCTATCAGTAGTACGAATGACTATTTTCCTCCCGCCTTTTTGGTCTTTATGCGATGCGCTATCGGAGCAGGAGTGCTGATGCTGGTTTTTATCAAGCGGTTAAAAAACTTGTCCCGTTCCTATGTTATCGTTTGCGCCGTTCTCAGTTTCCTCATGACAATTGGATATCTGATGCAAAATCTTTCGATTGCCGTAGGATGCCCTCCGGGACGTTGCGGTTTTTTGGTTGCGACTTATTGCGTTATCACTCCGTTTATTGCATGGTTTGTATGGAAGAGAAAGCCGAATATCTATCACGTTATTGCAGCAGTGCTCTGTTTGGCCGGTATCGGCTTTATTTCGATGCCGGATCTCTTGAAAACTTCCAATGTCGGCTTAAATCTCGGCGATTTTCTTGCACTGATAGGTAGTGTGGTTTTTGCTGCTTATCTCGTGTACCTTGGCCGGTATGTCGACATCATGGATCCGATTTTGCTTACGATCGGAAATCTTTTTTTCGGTGCCGTGTATGCAGGGGTATACACCTATTTTTTTGAAGACAGTGCTAAAATTGTCTGGAACGGGCATTCCATCTTTGCCGTCCTTTATTTAGGTATCATTTGTATGTCTCTTACTAATATACTGCAGGCGATCGGCCAACGGGAGGTTGTTGCATCGACGGCTGCGCTCATATTCTCCCTCGAATCGGTGTTCGGTATTATTCTTGCTATTCTGTTCTGGCATGAGGAGGTGACAGCCCCGCTTTTAATCGGCTGTGTCCTTATTTTTATCGCGATTGTCATTTCCGAAACAAAGCTTGGTTTTCTCAAAACAAAAGTGAGCAGTAATGTGTTCAGGAAAATTTTCTCTCAGATAAAAGTTAAGTAATCCGATGACCGATAGAGAATGGCAGGCTTTTGCCGCCTTTAGAACCGACTTTAAAGCGTCATGCCGGCAATGGCTGAATCGTTGCGGCTATGAATATGCTGCACCGGATGAAGCGGTGTCATCTGTGCAAAAATCGGCGGGGCAGGGGAGACTTCACCTGTTACAGCAGGCAGCTGCGGCGGAAAATAAAACCCCTGCCTACCCGCAAGAAACGCCCATCGTGTATAATCATAGCTTGGACGAAGTACAAGCGTCAGATAGGATAAAACTGATTATTATCAGCGATAATCCGGGAAAGAATGAGCAGCTGCATAAAAATCAACGCTATCTGGTGGGGCAGGCGGGGAAGGTTGCGGAAGGCTTTTTTCGCCGTAATCCCGAACTTGCGATCGATTTTAGACGGGAAGTTATCATCCTCAATAAAACTCCCGTTCATACGGCAAAAACAAAGGAGCTTAATTACCTCCTCAAACACGGCGGCGAACAATTTCGCAGCCTTTTTGAAGAAACGCAAGAATGGCTTGCCGCTCATACAGCCTCCCTACAACGAGCGCTGGGCTGTCCGCTTTGGCTGGTAGGGTACGGCGAATTAAGAAAAAAATCTCTTTTTACCGCTTATGCGGAGGAGCTGCGGCGGCAATACGGCGGAATGTCCGAGGCTCCCGTCTATGTATTTCAGCATTTTTCGATGAACTGCTTTGCGATCGATTTTAAAAAATTGGGCGATGCGCATAAATCGACGGAAAAAAATCTTAGGGCAATAGGCCTGCTGCACCGCAAAGAGATACTAGGTTGGTAATGAGTATCTCAGGGCAAACACAGCTGATTCTTTTAATAACACCCCGCAGAATAGATAGGCTGTTCAACCAGAGTTTCGTCGCGTTGCGTCTCAAATGGTCTCACAGCCTATCTATTCTGCGATACTTGATTCGTGTATCTGCTGTGTTTGACCTTTTCTTGCAGAAAATGTGCAAAATTTTTCTAAAATTTTGCACACAAGTTGGTAGGCAACCGCTTAAAGTGTTTCTGATGCGGTTGCCTTGAGGATATTATGATGGTGAAAGAGTATAGTGTAAGAAAGGCGGAGCCGGGGGATTTGGCGGCGGTGATGCAGGTGGAGCGGCAGAGTTTTGAAGCAAATATCGTTGAGGACGAAGGTGTGTTTGCCGACCGCATTGCGTATGCTTCAGATTGCAATTATGTTCTTGTGAAAACCGATACGCAATCGGTATGCGGGTACTTTACAGCTGAACTATGGGATTCGGAAAAGATTGGAGCGGACGCATTTGCCTTAGGTCATTCGGTACACGAACGCCATCACCCTGCAGGGACCGCGCTGTATATCTCTTCCTTTGCGTTATTGCCGGAGGTGCGCGGACAAAGCATTGCCGAAAGTTTTTTCGCAGCTTCTATAGAACGTATTGCTGCCGTTTTTCCGCAGTTGGAACGGATTATCCTGCTTGTACATGAAGACTGGCATAAGGCTATCCGGATTTATGAAAAACAAGGCTTTATCCGCACACAGATTTTGGAGCGGTTTGCATGGTTCGGGGCTAAGCAGGCTTTTATCTACGAAAAAACAATGAAACCCTCTTAAAACCTCTGAAACACTAAGGAACCTCTAAGAATATCAAGTCTATCGGTTTATTCGCGCGGAGGGTTTAATACCCGCCGTTTCTTACCGCCACGGATGGCGGTGGTTCCACTTCAAAATACTGAATACACAAAAGCGTATGTACCGCTGCTGTAAAACGAACACTGATTTTCATCTTTCATTCTTATCTCATTTTTTATAGAAGTTCCTGCAAAATTTTACCAATGTCATCATTGATGCAGATCGAGCGCTCTTGTATTTCGTATGGCACAAACGCTTCCCCAAAATTGATACAAGCATACCGCGCGTTCGGATTTTGTGCCGTCATTTGCCAAAACGGATACTTTATAATTCCGGGGGTGTTTCTTCCAACACCAAGCTCAAGGAATAAGACCTTTCCGTCTCCTTTCTGTTGAGTCGTTTGTACTATATTCCGGCTTTGCAAAAATGTATTATAGCGATCTGAGGCTCTGTGCCAGCCTTCGTCGGTAACAAAAGTATCATCTGCGCGAAGATTCATACTCATCGGTTTTCCGCAAACGGGACAAGAGGGCACAAGCGCTGACGGGATTTTCATCTCGCGGCGGAATTCCCACGTTGCGCGGATGTGGTTTTCGTTGTCGTATGTTTTTTGATGACACGGTTCACTGCATTGGAACAGCCCGTAGTCGCCCTGTGTGTAAAAGAGCCGCTCTTTATCAAAACCCGCTTTTTGAAAACAATGGTCGACGTTTGTGGTAAGCACAAAATAATCTTTGCCCTGCACAAGCGAAAGTAGATGAGTATAAACCGGTTTTGGCGGATCCATATAACGGTTTATCATAATATAGCGGCTCCAGTATGCCCAACGTTCTTCAAGTGACGTAAAAGGAGTAAAGCCGCCCGAATACATATCCTGAAAACCGTATTTTGCCGCAAAATCGGAAAACTAGTTTTCAAACCGCTCACCGGAATAGGTGAATCCTGCCGAAGTGGAAAGTCCACTTCCTGCGCCGATAACAATGGTTTCCGTCTCTCCAAGCATCTGTTTTAATTGCTCAATCGCCTCTGTCATGTAAAATCCTTTTGTAAATATGTTCATCTTTTTCAGTAAACACAGTAAACACCACTTTTATGTTATCAGCTGCCGCCGCTGTGTCCGGTCTTAACATTGCGAGTTCGTTTTTTTCTTTCCAGTTTTTAACCGTAGCGATGGCAATCTCCGCAGCCTTTTCCTGCGGAAAGCGGAAAACACCGGTGGAAATACAGCAGAATGCGATTGAGAAAATACCAGCAGCTTGTGCCGCATCAAGGCAAGAAGTATAGCACGATGCAAGCAAATCGCAGTCAGTTTGAGTAAGTTCCCCGTCTACTATCGGGCCGACCGTATGCAGTACATACTTGCATGGCAGATTAAACGCAGGAGTGATTTTTGCCTGACCGGTTGGCTCTGCATGCCCTTGTTGTTTCATCATAGCATCGCACACAGCACGGAGCCGGATTCCCGCAAAGGTGTGAATACAGTTATCGATGCACGCATGGCAGGGCTGCCAGCAACCGGTCATTCCGCTGTTTGCAGTATTCACAATTGCGTCAACTTTGAGCGTTGTAATATCTCCGCGCCATACATACAAATCTCCATTGCCCCGTCCGGTAACCGGTTTTGAGCCGGCAAGCTCGGTAATGCCTCGCTCTCGGATTGTTTCTTGCAAATACTCATCTTGCACACGCAAAAATGCTTCACTGG
>CAUVKE010000047.1:0-7320 GCA_963552415.1 uncultured Treponema sp. | reverse complement strand
TAGTATGTGATTCTTTGATACATGCGATACAGTAATTTTATACTAACTGCATTAAATCCGTTAAGTGGGTAAGTATGATACGGTTTTTTGATATTTTATTTTCACTGTTGGCTATAATAGTTCTTTTACCTTTCATGCTCATTGTTATGATAGTGTTAAAACTAACTGGAGAACACTGTGTGTTTTATAAACAAGCTCGGGTAGGAAAGGGCGGAGAGATATTTTATGTGTTAAAATTTGTAACAATGCTTAAAAACAGTGAGAATATGCCCGGCGGGGTTCTTACGCAAAAAGATGATCCGAGGGTGTTGCCGTTCGGTAAGTTTTTGCGTAAGACAAAAATCAATGAGTTGCCTCAGTTGATTAATATTTTGATCGGCGAAATGAGTGTAATAGGACCTCGCCCTCAAGCAAAACCTCATTATGATTTATATGATCAACGAGTTAAAGATGCAATTAATCGAATACCTCCCGGACTATCGGGTATAGGGTCTGTTGTATTTAGAAACGAAGAAGGTCTCTTGGACAATGTAGGTGGGGATAGGGATGCTTTCCATGATACGGTAATAGCGCCGTATAAAGGAGAGCTTGAGGTATGGTTCTCTCAACACCGAAGCTTAAAAAATTATTTTAAACTTATATGGCTTACTGTTAAAGTCGTTGTTAGTGATAAGAATTCGGGATGGTATACTGCGTTTAAGGATTTACCTGCGATACCGGCGAATTTGACAGGTTTGATCTAATTTATAGAGAATTATAGCAAAGGATTTAAGATTTATATGGATACAATGCTTTCATTGATCGGGCGTCAATTTCCGCTTTTTTCCGAAGATATTGCTTCGAAAGAAAACGAAATGCGGCGAATTATAGAAGATTCACGTTTTTTAGTCATTGGCGGTGCAGGTTCTATCGGCTCTGCAGTTGTGCTTGAAATTTTTAAACGGAATCCAAAGGTTTTGCACGTAGTTGATATCAGCGAGAATAATACGGTTGAGCTTGTAAGGGATATTCGCTCTTCGTTGGGATACGGTACCGGTGAATTTGCCTCATTTGCAATTGATTGTGGATCCGATATATTTGATATCTTTATGAAAAATGGGAAAGGTTATGATTATGTTTTAAATCTTTCAGCGTTGAAACATGTCCGCAGCGAAAAAGATCCGTATACTCTAATGCGCATGATCGATATAAATATTTTTAATACCGATAAAACCATGAAAAGTGCTAAAGAATCGGGTGCTAAGAAATATTTTTGTGTTTCTACCGATAAAGCAGCAAATCCTGTTAATATGATGGGAGCGTCTAAGCGTATTATGGAGATGTTTTTAATGAACAACTCAGAAAACCTTCCCGTATCTACGGCCAGATTTGCGAATGTGGCTTTTTCTGATGGCAGCTTGTTATATGGATTTAATAAACGTATTGAGAAAAATCAGCCGATCGCCGCTCCTAATGATGTAAAGCGTTATTTCGTAACGCAAAAAGAAGCTGGAGAACTGTGTTTACTGTCTTGTTTATTCGGTAATAATAGAGATATCTTTTTCCCAAAGCTGGATTCTACGATCAATCTGATAACCTTTAGTAATATAGCAGAATTATATCTGCAAAACATCGGTTATGAACCGGTTCCATGTTCAACCGAAGATGAGGCTCGCGCGCGGGTAAGTGAATTAAAAAAGCAAAAAAAATATCCGGTATATTTTTTTAAGAGTGATACGACCGGAGAGAAAGATACTGAAGAATTTTTTACTGTAAATGAAACGGTCGATTTTTCACAATTTAAATCTGTCGGGATTATAAAAAACTCTCTTGTATCCGATAAGCAAAAAACCGTATTTTTTTCTAAAAAAATAGAGGAATTGCGTCAGAGTGGAAACTGGTCGCGTAATGATATCATTAAACTTTTTAATGATATGTTGCCTAATTTTCACCATCAAGAAACAGGTAAATTCCTTGATTCTAAGATGTAATTAATTAAATCTTTCTCAAGGAGTTGCCCTAAATGCGCAGTTTTAACAATATTCTTATCACAGGCGGTGCCGGGTTTATCGGTTCCAATTTTATCCGTACCTTATTAAAAAAAGATTCCACATTTACAGGACGTATTATCAATCTTGATGCATTAACTTATGCCGGTAATGCGACAAGTCTTTCCGATATAGAAGCTGAATTCGGCGGGAGCGCTGCTGATGCTCGGTATGTCTTTATTCACGGCAATATTTGTGATAAAGAGCTCGTCGGAAATATTTTTGAAAAATATGACATTGATACGGTAGTACACTTTGCGGCGGAAAGCCATGTAGACCGTTCCATTTTAGGGCCGGAAGTTTTTTTACAGACAAACATACTCGGTACTTTCACACTGTTGGATGCAGCAAAAAAGGCATGGCAAAAGAGCGATAGTTCCATGCGGGATGATGTGCTGTTTCACCATATCAGTACTGATGAAGTATACGGCTCTCTTGGTGAAGAAGGCTATTTTCAAGAAACTACGCCCTATGATCCCCGCTCTCCTTATTCTGCAAGCAAGGCATCAAGCGATCATTTGGTAAAGGCGTATTTCCATACATACATACGGGCTGCCTATCACCGTGTCTAATTGTTCAAACAATTATGGCCCGTTCCAGTTCCCGGAAAAGCTTATTCCGTTGATGATTTTGAATATGCTGGAAGGTAAACCGCTGCCGGTATATGGCGACGGTATGCAGATACGTGACTGGATTCATGTTGAAGACCATAACCGCGCAGTGCAGCTCATTATGCAAAAGGGTAGAGTAGGGGAAACCTACAATATCGGCGGTGAAAATGAATGGGAAAATATCAAGCTGTTACATAAGCTCATCGATATTGTTTCTCAAAAAACAGGACTAAATAAAGAAAAAATTACGGCTCTCATAACCCACGTAACCGATCGGCTCGGGCATGACCGGCGCTATGCTATCGATTGTACAAAGCTTAAAACGGAGCTTGGCTGGAAGCGTATGTTTGATTTTGAAACCGGTCTTGTACATACTGTTGACTGGTATTTGCAAAATAAGGATTGGATAGAAAATGTCCGTTCCGGCGAATACCGTAAGTGGATAGAAAAGAATTATAACGGTCGGTAAGAGAAAAGTTTAGAATTTAAGAAGTGAGAAGGCTAAAAATATGAAAAAACTACCGATAGGGATACACACATTTTCTGAACTGATTACCGATGATTATGTGTACATTGATAAAACACAAGAAGCATATCAATTACTGAATACCTATAAATATGTTTTTTTATCGCGCCCGCGCCGGTTCGGCAAAAGTCTTTTTTTAACCACTCTGCAAGCAATTTTTGAAGGGAAAAAAGAACTCTTTAAAGGTTTATATATTTACGATAAATACGATTTTGAACCGTACCCCGTGATCAGGATTCATTGGGGCGGTAATTTTACATCGGAATTTGATTTTCAAAGCGAAGTACAATCTACACTACGGTGGAATGCCGAATGTCTCGGTGTAACGCTTGATAAAGAGCTATCACTTTCTGCTCAGTTTGATTCGCTGATTAAAGAAACGTATAAAAAGTACGGCAAGCGGGTTGTTATTTTAATTGATGAATACGATAAACCGATACTGGACAATATTACCGCCCCCGTGATGCGCAATTATGCACGCGATACGCTAAAAGGTTTGTATGAGCATATCAAATACAATGATGAGTACGTCAAGTTTGCATTTCTTACGGGGGTGAGTAAATTTTCCAAGGTAAGTATTTTTTCCGGGCTTAATAATATTGAAGATATATCATTATATCCCAAGTATGGGAACATCTGTGGATATACGCAAGCTGATCTTGAAACGAGCTTTCAGCCGTATCTGGAAGGTGCTGACATGGAAAAGGTAAAGCATTGGTACGATGGGTATAATTTTCTAAAGGATAATGTATACAATCCGTTTGATATATTAAAGTTTTGTGCAAACGAGCATTTATATAAGAACTATTGGTTTGAAACAGGAAGTCCGAGCTTTCTTATCAACTTGATAAAAGAACGGAACTATTATGTGCCGCAGTTAGAGCATATTGTTATAAGCGATGACCAACTGGGAGCTTTTGATATTGAAAAGATCAATTTTGAGGTACTCTTGTATCAGTCCGGTTATTTAACGATAGAGCGTACTTTTGGTGTGGGCAGTAAAAGTATGTACGAGCTTAAAATACCGAATTTGGAAGTAAAAACTTCGTTGAACGATAGAATTTTCACTATGATAACGGATTCTTTACAAGAGGGGGTAAGCCTCCAAAACAACACGTATATTGCATTAATGAAAGCTGATATGGACGGAATTAAAAATGCATTATACACGCTGTTTGCCTCGCTGCCGTATCAAAATTATGTAAATAACAATATCAGTATTTACGAAGGCTTTTATGCAAGCGTAACGTATGCGTTTTTAGCAAGCTTAGGGATTCCGCTGATTGGGGAAGATACGACGAACCGGGGCAGGATCGATTTAACGCTCAATATGGAACAAAAAATATACATTATCGAGTTTAAGGTGGGAAGCGGGAACGCATTGCAGCAGATAAAAGAGAAAAAATACTACGAAAAATACCGGCATCTTAATAAAGATATCTATATTATCGGAATTAATTTTGATGAGCAGGAACGGAACATCTCCGGCTTTGAATGGGAGACCTTTTGAGAATATACGGCATATCTACGATAATGAAAAGAGTATAAGGAGACTACAGTGGAATATAACGAAAACAATAGTGATGACGAAATATCGTTATTGGATTTAGCCGCAGTATTATGGAAGCGGAAATGGCTGATCATTGGATTAACCTGTTTAGTAATGATAGGAGTTGTTGCCTATGCTATCGTGAGTAAAATATTGCCTCCTGAAAAATCATACTTACCGGATATGTATACGAGTTCGGCAATGATGCTGATTAGCGGGGACAGTAATAAAGGAAGTAGCGCATTGAGTCAACTTGCCTCAAGCAGTTTGGGAAGTCTTGCAGGGCTTGCAGGCCTAACCGGTTTAGATAGCTCTAAGTACCGCAAACTTGCCATGTATCTTGCCGAAAGCGATTCCTTTTTAGATACGATCATCCAAGAATTCAATTTAGTTGCGCGGTATAAAATTAAAAAATTTCCTAAAACGACAAGCCGAAAGTTGCTAAAAAAAAGATTGTCGGCAAAGTTCGACGATAAAAGCGGAATTTTTTCATTACGTTTTAAAGACATTGATCCTGAGTTTGCTCAACAAGTCGCTGATTTTGCGGTTTCATATTACGAGCAGCGATTTGCGGAAATCGGGCTTGATAAGCATAAATTGGAAAAAGAAGGATTGGAGAAAAGTTTACAGGCTGCATTAGATGAAATTAAACGGCTTGAAGTCGAAGCGAGCGGATTGGAACGGAAGACTGTAAACGCCTACAGCTCTGTTCCTTCGATTGCTCTTGAGGCGACACGGCTTGCACGGGAAATTCAAGTACAAGAGAAGATATATGGTCAATTAAAAGCGCAATATGAAGTATTAAAGATAGAAATGGCAAGTGAAATGCCGGTATTTCAAGTATTGGATTATCCACAGGTACCTGAAGTAAAATCAGGTCCCAGTAGGGGAAAATTGTGTATCATAGCAACGTTTGCAGGGTTCTTTTTTTCAATATTTCTCGCATTTCTTTTAAATGCCCTGCAGGAAATACGGCAGGATCCTTCAGCTTGTGCAAAATTTTTGTTAAAAAAGGACAATAGCCATGAAGCGTAAGCTATTTCTCACGGTAATTTTATTTTTTGCAGCCGCCGTCTCTTTATTGTGTGCAGCAGATACGAATACAAATTCAAAAACGGAGTCAAAGGCAGACGCGGAGACAAAACGCCTTGCACAGCAAGCAATGGCAAATCCCGATTATCGTGTTTTACCGGGTGATATTTATCAGCTCGGATATACGATTGGGCAAAATGCTGTAAGTTATCAGATCGCTGTGGATGCCAGCGGTATTATTCGTGTATCCAATTTAGGCTCGGTGAATACGAACGGCAAAACTTTTCTTGCCGTTAAAAGGCAGGTAGAAGCGCTTGTTTCACAAAATTATCCTTTGAGTGTTGTGCAATTTGTACTTGCAAGTCCCAGCTCTTTTACGGTAACAGTAAAGGGCGAAGTTATTAAAACAACAGAAGTAAAAGCATGGGGGCTTATGCGTGCATCTCAAGCTATTACCGGTCTATTAACGGATTTTGCTTCAAGCAGGTATCTCTCTATTACGGGCAGTTCGGGGAAGACAACCGATTATGATCTTTTTAAAGCGATTCGCGATGGAGATTTACGGCAAGACCCTTATTTATCGCCCGGCGATGTAATTTCTATCCCGCGTGTTAAGCGGCGTGTTACGCTCTCAGGAGCGGTTGAGCGTCCCGGTGTATACGAGTTGGATGATGGTGAAACACTGAATAATCTTATTGAACGATACGGCAATGGTTATATTGCCGGAGCAGGAGTTGATAAGACGCAAGTAAGAGTTGTACGTATCAAGGATGATGGTGCTGCGATTCCCGATACTTTTTTTGTTGATATGGAAAAAGGAGTTGAAGATTTTTCTTTGTTACATAAAGATACGGTGTATGTGGAAAAGCGGCAGATTTTACAAACGAATATATATATTGAAGTCCCTGCTACGGCATCCGGTTCGGGGCAGCCTTTAGGGAAGACTAAAATTATCTCAATAGCATTTGTACCGGGAGATAATTTTGTATCGTTAATACGTCAGAATATGCAGCTTTTTACTGCAGCTGTTACGGCTGATACGAGCAGTGCATATATTTTTCGGCAAGGTAAGCAGTTGCCCGTCAATTTAAATAAAATTTTATTTGATGCCGCTTATAATGAACATATTCCTATAGAACCCGGTGATCGGCTTATTGTTCCCGAAATAGAACAAACGGTAACGGTAAACGGTGCGGTAACCCGTCCCGGCGCCTATCCGTATACACCCGGCCGTAAAGCCGACTTTTATATTGCGTTGGCAGGAGGTTTTGACTATCAACGGAATACCGGCGGCGCTGTCGTAATTAGGGATGTATATGGAAAGAAACTTGCAAAAAATGATGTTATCGGGCCTAATACCATTATTACAGCGCGGAGTAATGCGTTTATGTATAATTTTAATATTTATCTGCCGCTCATTACCGTAACGGCAACTGTCTTGAGTATTATTACCGCAATTATAGCTCTTAGGAAGAGCTTAAGCTCTCCCTAAGAACTTGCGAATTAATCTGTGTTTTCCTTAATCTTATTTGGGCACCTCTAAAAACTCGGTTAGATTTTTAGAGGTGCCCGACG